>JAYVZC010000205.1:0-9720 GCA_043783695.1 Bacteroidota bacterium | reverse complement strand
TTAATGTATTTGTTACCATTACCAAGAAGATTTCAACCTTACTTTGTTAATCTCTCGAGTACTAATTGTATTAATTGCTCCACTGCAACATGGTAATTCTTACTATATTGTTTGGCAACACGATTGGCTACAATGCTACAAACAGTGCAAGTTTGGTGACCAAGAAGAGCTCCTAGTCCATACAAAGCAGAGGTCTCCATTTCGAAGTTAGTGATGCGATTTTCTCCGTGTTTGAAGTCGGTCAATTGTTGATTAAAATCTTCAACCCATGGTGTTAATCGTAATTTTCGACCTTGCGGACCATAAAATCCGGGTGCTGTGGCTGTAATTCCTTTGATTAAATCGAATCCAATCTTATTAATCAATGTTTCGGAGCCTTTTACTGCATATGGATATGGTAAATTTTTGTCCCAATTGGTTTGTTTTATAAAGGCTTCAGATATTGCATTGTCGTTTACTTTTGGTAGATCTAAATAATAATTCAATAAGCCATCAAACCCTAATCCATGTGTTGAAACTACAAAATTGTCGACCGGAATATCTTTTTGCAAAGCTCCAGAAGTTCCAATTCTAACGATGTTCAAACTAGTATGTTCTTTTTTTATTGTTCTAGTTTTTAAGTCAATGTTAACAGCTGCATCCAGTTCATTTATAAGAATATCAATATTGTCGGTTCCAATGCCCGATGATAAAACCATTATTCGTTTACCTTTGTAGGTTCCGGTATGAGTGACAAATTCACGATTTTGAATTTTAAAATCAACGGTATCAAAAAACTTAGAAACGGCTTCTACTCGTCCTTGATCTCCAACAATAATGATGTTTTCAGCAATGTTTTCCGGTAAAAGCTGTAAATGGTATACACTTCCATTTGAGTTAAGAATAAGTTCGGTTTCTGCTATGATGTTGCTCATGTTGATGCTATTTAAAAAAGGTTAGTTATATTTGTTAAATATGAATATAATTGTTTAATTTGTGACATATACTTCAAAAGTATTTAAAATTTATGATTCAGTCGACCAATAAAATATTAGTTCCCATTGATTTTTCAGAACAGTCATTAATTGCATTAGAACAATCCTACAATATTGCACGAGAATATAATGCTGAAATTACCTTGTTGCATGTGATTGAAGAATCAGGTATGCTCACAAAATTTTTCTCGAACCAGCAACACGATGACGTTAAAAAAAATGTTCAAAAAGAACTGGATAAACTAGCCGCAGATGTTACCAAGAAAGCAAAAGTAGTGGTTAACACTCTGGTTGGAAAAGGAAGTATTTATGAGAAAATAGCAGAAGTTGCCGAATTGATTAACGCAACTATGATTATCATGGGAACCAATGGAGGTGACGGTAAGAGAAAACGCTTTATTGGTTCAAATGCTTTGAGAGTTGTTCGTGAATCTACTGTTCCTGTTATCACTATTAAAGGAAAGCACCACCGAAAAGGATGTAAAAATATAGTTTTACCGCTTGATTTATCTAAAGAAACGCGTGAAAAGGTAACTAAGGCTATTGAACTTTCAAAACTATTTGGAGGGGCTACTATTCGTGTTGTTTCTGTTCTGTTTACCACAGATGAATTTGTTGTGAATCGTTTAACTCGCCAACTCGGACAAGTAAAAACATTTTTGGAAAAAGAAGACATTGAATGTACAGCTGAAATTATAAAAGGAATAAAAGGAGAAGAAACATTAGCGGAAAATATTTTGGAATATGCCACTAAAGTAGAAGGGGATTTAATTATGATTATGACGCAACAAGAAATTGATTTTACAAAATATTTTATTGGATCGTCTGCACAAGAAATTATTAACCATTCTGTAATTCCTGTATTAAGTATTCGTCCAGTACCAAAAAAAGACACAACCTTATTTCCAAATCCATATTAATAAATTTTTAATTCTAAATAATTATGAAGCCATTTAACATTCAAAAAATTTTAATACCAATAGATTTTTCTGAAACATCTATGCTTGCAATTGAACATGCTGGATTTACAGCCCAGTTGTTTAAAGCGGAATTGGTGCTTTTGCATGTGGTAGAAAAACATTGGGAACAATTTAGCATCATTGCTCCGGAATTACGTGTTTTGCCTCCCAGCGACTTAGCAAATGCAATTGAAAAAAGGTTGGAGGAAGTTGCTGCTGATATTCGCTCAAAATATGGTGTAAAATCTATTTCGGTAACTTCAACTGGAAATATTTTTAACGAAATTCTTTCGGTTTCAAAAGAATATGCTGTCGACCTAGTGGTAATGGGAACGCACGGAACTTCAGGTGTTATGGAATTTTTTATTGGTAGCAACACTTTTAAAATGGTTACACAGTCGGATTGCCCGGTGGTATCTGTTCAAGCACATTCTAAAAAATTGGGTTTCACAGATATTTTATTGCCAATTGATGATTCAGCACATTCTCGTCAGAAAGTGAATCATGCTATTACTCTTGCAAAGCATTTTGCTTCTAAAATTCATGTTCTTGGTTTGGCTGACACTACTGATGAAACAGGTCGAAAGAAATTAGAAATTAAATTAGACCAAATTGAAGAATATATTAAAAAATGTGATTTGCCTTATACTCGTAAAACAGTAGAAGGAAAAAATCAAGCAAAAATAACTTATGATTATGCCAAAAAAATAAATGCAGATTTAATTATAATTATGACCGACCAAGATGAAGATATTACAGGAAGATTGATGGGAACATTTGCACAACAAATTATTAATCACTCTAAAATACCTGTAATGAGTATAAAGCCTGTTATGGGAAATATTGAATATCCAAGTCTTATTGGTGGATATCATGGTGCTTAAAAAAATGTAATAGCGTTAAAAAAATTACAGCTTTTGTTTCACCATTTAAATTGACAGATGTTCAAACTAACTCAACACCTTTATCCGTAAGTTTCACCAAGCGCTCTCTGTAAAGAGCACCGATAGCTTTTTTAAATGCTTTTTTGCTGATTGAAAGTTTTGCTTTTATTTCTTCTGGTGTGCTGTTGTCGTTTAATGCTAAGAATCCTTTTTCTTCTTTCATCAATTTTAAAATTCTCCACTTTACATCATCTACTAATTCGAATCCACTTTTTTGTAAACTCAAATCTATCTTTTCGTCTTCACGAACCCTTTTCACAAAACCTTGCATTTTATCGCCAACACGAATCGCTTCAAAAATTTCATTTTTATAAATTAATCCTGTGTATAGGTTATTTACAATGGCATTAAAGCCTAAATCGGTTTCAGAATAGATCAACAAATCAACTATGTCGCCCTCTTGTACGTCAATCTCTTCTCTAATAATAAATCGACTTAATTTTGTTGAGCCAACTAAACGATCGGTTGGTTCATCTAAATAAACAAAAACTACATAGTTTTTTCCGGCCTCCATGCGTTGTGCTTGTTCGCGAAAGGGAACTAATAAATCTTTATCCATTCCCCAATCCATAAACGCACCAATTTCATTTACTTGTTTGGCTTCTAAAAAAGCAAATGTATCAGCTATGGCGAAAGGCTTTACAGTTGTTGCAATCAGGCGGTCGTCCGAATCTCTGAAGACAAAAACATTTAATTTGTCGCCAATTTTTGTTCCTTGAGGAACCCATTTAGTAGGCATTAAAATTTCTACCTCGCCTTCACGAAAGTAAATTCCAAAATCCAATTCTTTTACTACTTCCAGCTCGTTGTATTGTCCTACTTGTATCATTTTTTTAATTCAAAAGTTTTTAATTCAAAAGTCAAAAGGAATGGCTAGATATTTCCATCATGTTCATCACGTTTTTTCACACCTTCAAGGATGGAAGTAACGAGTGATAAAATTAAACTGAATAATAATGCATACCAGAATCCATCAACATGAAATCCATCAACAATTTTAGCAGCAAGTAAAATCATGAGCGCATTTATTACCAATAAAAACAAACCGAAAGAGAAAATGGTAACTGGTATTGTAAGTATTATCATGATTGGTTTTACAACGACATTTAAAAAAGACAATACAGCTGCAACAATCAATGCTGTTAAAAAATTGTTGCCTTCGATACTTACTCCCGGTAAAAGGTAGGAGGAAATAAGAACCGCTAATGATACTATGACTAATTGAATGATGAATTTCATGGTATTATATTTTTTACAAAGTTAATTAATTTAAAGAAGCTATTGCATTCGCACATTTTTGTCCGTCAATGGCTGCAGAAACAATTCCTCCTGCATATCCGGCACCTTCTCCGCAAGGATACAAACCTTTAATTTGGGGGTGTTCCAGTGTTTCTTTATCTCTCGGAATTCGAATAGGCGATGATGTTCGGGATTCTACGCCTACAATTACTGCATCGTTGCTTAAATAACCTCGCATCTTTTTTCCGAATTCTGTAAATCCTAATTGTAATCTTTTTCCAATTTCTGCTGGAAGTAATTCATGCAAAGGAGCCGATTTTATTCCTGGTTGATAAGAAACATCGGGTAGGAGTGGGGACAATTTATTATTTACAAAGTCTTGCAAACGTTGTGCTGGTGCAATTTGTCCTGATTGTCCGCCTGCTGTATAGGCCATCTGTTCCAATGCTTGTTGATAGCGCAATCCTGCTAATGGTCCGTGTGAGGCAAATTTTTGGTAATCTTCTGGCTCAATGGTAACCACAATTCCAGAGTTAGCATAAGGATTGTTTCGTTTGGATGGAGACCAACCGTTTGTAACCACTTCTCCTGATGTTGTTGCGCATGGTGCAATAATTCCGCCTGGACACATACAAAAAGAATAAACTCCTCTTCCCAATGCTTGATGAACTAAACTATATGAAGATGCGGGAAGAAAATCACGTTTTTTTGCAACATCATTTAATGTGCAATGATATTGCAAGGAATCAATCAATGCTTGCGGGTGTTCCACTCGAACACCCATTGCAAAGGTTTTACCTTCTATCAAAATGTTTTTTGAGTGCAATAATTCAAAGATATCACGAGCACTATGACCTGTTGCTAAAATCACCGAATCAGCAATAAATTCAGTTGTTGAATCGGTATCAATTTGTTTACAAACAACTCCTTTTATCGAATTATTTTTTACAATCAAATCTATAACATGCAAATTAAAATGAACTTCTCCGCCATTATCAATAATGGTTTGACGCATAGCTTCAATAATTTTCGGAAGTTTATTTGTCCCGATATGAGGATGCGCCTCAATTAAAATGTTTTCATCGGCACCATGTGCGACAAATAATTCCAACACTTTTGTAATGTCGCCACGCTTTGTAGAACGAGTGTAAAGCTTGCCATCACTATATGTTCCGGCACCACCCTCTCCAAAACAATAATTCGAATGGGGATTTACAATTCCTTCTTTATTGATTGCAGCCAAATCTCTTCTACGATCTTTTACATTTTTTCCTCGTTCAATCACAATTGGTTTCTTGCCATTTTCAATTAATTGAAGAGCAGCAAATAATCCTGCCGGCCCCGCTCCGATAACAATCACTGGAGTTTGGGAAGAAACATTTGGGTAGTTGGTTTTGTAATTCGGACTATCAGGAACTTGTTCGTTGATGTAAACTTCAATCTTTAAATTGATTTTTATATTTCTAGAACGTGCGTCAATAGAACGTTTCAAGATTTTAATGAAAGTGATATTGCTTTGAGAAGAATGTAATCGCTGTGCAGCAATTGATTTTACTATTTCTTCGTTTGCTGCCTCTTCAGGAGAGAGGACAAGGTTGAGTTCGTGTTTCATTTTGTTTCAGGCACGTGTTTATCGTGCAAAGTATGACAGGTTTTTAACCTGTCTTTTTTTGTTTCAGGCACGTGTTTATTGTGCAAAGTATGACAGGTTTTTAACCTGTCTTTTGATTTATTTTACTCAGACAGGTAACAAACCTGTCATACAAAAGGCAGGTTACAAACCTACCATACACAGGTTACAAACCTGCCATACTTACTATCCTTCAAAGGTAATTGAAATCAAAAAGACTTTTGAATTTAATTTATCAATTGAATTGGAATAAATAGTATTGTCTTTTATCAATAAGTTACGAGTTCCAATACTTAGTTTTGCTTCAATTGCGAATTTAAAATATTCTAAATAAAATTCCGCTCCGGCACCAAGTTCATAGGAAAAATCATCGCGCTTTAGTTTTACAATTTGCTCATTGGGATCGGTGCTGGTAACTGTTTTTCTCTTGGATGCTAAATCGAGGCTATATGCACCACCGGCTAAAATATAAGCTCCGAAGTTTTCTACTCGTTTCGAACGAAGTTTTAAGTTTAAGGGAAAATTCAGGAAAGTTGATTCAATATTTTTTTTTCTAACGATGGTATCAAAGCCTTGAAAAGAATATTGAAGGTTGCGTTCAGCAAAAGAAAGGCTAGGAATAAAACGTAATGTAATGTATTGATGCAACATTAATTCAGAAACAATTCCCAAATTAAATCCAAATTTAGGAACCGATTCAACACTCTTCAAAGTATCAAAACGTTCGAAATGAGGCGCAGGATGAATGATGAAGTTCGCTCTGTTAACTCCAATTGTAAATCCAAAATGTACTCTTGTTTTGTAATAAGTCGGCAAATTTCCCCGTTGCTCTTGGGCTACAGAAAAATAGCTTACCCCAATAAGAGTGATTAACAGGCAATATTTTAATGCGTTTTTCAATTTTGCTTTATTCTAACGTAAAATAGTGTAATTTATTTTATTTTCTAGCTGTATAAATAGATGCAATTCCAAATGTTACCGGAATAGCCTTTGTTTCTTTAAATCCAGCTTTTTTCAAAACGTTTAAAAAATTTTCTCCATCAGGAAAAACTTTAACCGATTCGGGTAAATATGAATATGCAGAGCTGTCTTTTGAAAATATTTTTCCGATGGCGGGAGTAATGTATCGGAAATAAAAATGATAAACTTGTTTGATAGGAAATTTGCGTGGTTTCGAAAATTCAAGTATCGCTATCATTCCATTTGTATTCAACACACGATAAATATCATTAATTCCTTTTTCTAAATGTTCGAAGTTACGAACTCCAAAACCCACTGTAATTGCATCAAAGGAATCATCTTCAAAAGGCAAACTTTCAGAATCTCCCAACTTTAATTCTATTTTATTTTGTAATCCTAGTTTGTTAATTTTCTCTACACCAATTTTTAGCATTCCTGCTGAAATATCTACGCCTACTACTTTATCAGGATTTAATTTCATTGCTTCTATAGCGAAATCGCCTGTTCCTGTTGCAATATCTAAAATATTTTTTGGTTGTATTTCTTTTAATAAATTAACCGCTTTTCTTCTCCAATCTTTGTGAATGCCCATTGAAAGCAGCTGGTTCAAAAAATCATACTTGGGAGCAATATTATCGAACATAGTAGCAACCTGCTCTTTTTTGCTTGTAGTTTGATCTTTATATGGAGTTACTATTTGGTTCATTGGTTTATTAGTCTTGTTGCCCGTTCTAAGTTTTTTTAGAGTTTTAGTTTTAGGGCTTCTGCTAATAATTGTTTTTTATCTATTGGCACAACTCCTACTTTTTCACAAACTAATCCACCGGCTAAGTTTGCTAATGTTGCGGTTATTACTGGTGAAAGATTAGCTGCTAAACACAATGCTGCAATACTTACCACTGTATCGCCTGCTCCGGAAACATCTGCAATGTTGCGAATGTGTGCTGGCACCAATGCTTTTGTTTTTGCGCTGTGAGTATAAACTCCTTTTTCGGAAAGCGTGATCAATGCTGTGGTGATGTTTTGTTTTTTAATAAAAGCATCTACTACTTTTTCCAATTCTTTTACATTATTGTGATTGAAATCTATTTTCAAACCTTCTTTCAATTCTTTCAAATTAGGCTTGAATAAAGTAACTCCGGTATAAACCATGAAATTTTTCTTCTTTGGATCTACAACAGTTGGAATGCCTTTTTGCCTGCCTGTCCGGTAGTCAGGTTTTGCAAAAGCAACAACTGATTTAATTAACTCCTCATTGATACAGCCTTTATCGTAATCTTCAAAAATGATAACATCAATTTTTTCTGAAGCAATTAGTTTTTTTATTTCAGTAATAAGCGATTGAATTTCTTTTGAATCAATAGTGCTTTCAATCTCTTCGTCTACACGCAACATTTGATGATTGTTGCTAATTACACGTGTTTTTACAGTCGTGATTCGTTTTTTACTTTTTAGAATTCCTTTTGAAGAAAGTTTTTGTGTTTTCAAAAGTTCAAAAAATATTTTTGCACCATCATCATCACCAATCACCGAACATAAAATTGGATTAGCACCCATTGCTTGAATATTCAATGCAACATTGGCAGCACCACCCAAACGATTTTCTTTTTTGTTTATCGCCACTACGGGAACAGGAGCTTCAGGAGAAATACGATTAACATTCCCCCACATATAAGCATCAATCATCACATCACCAATGATGAGGACATTTAGTTTGTTGAATGATTTGAATGTTTCTTGTATAGTACTCATTTTTTATTTTCAAAAAAATTAATCATCTCTTTTCGTCACCCCGAGCGTAGTCGAATGGGTAGTACGGGTGAGGTTTATGATAGTTTGGCTAATGTTTCTTTGATTCGTTTTACTGCTTCTATGAGTGTTTTTTCGGCTGCAGCATAAGAGAATCGTATACAATTATTATCGCCAAAGGCATCACCGGAAACCAATGCGATGTTTCCTTCTTCCAACAAAAATATACTTAAATCCTGAGAGTTTTTAATCGTATAAGTGTTATATGATTTTCCGAAATAAGAAGAAATATCAAAGAAAATATAAAATGCTCCATCTGGCACAGTTGTTTTTAGTTCCGGAATTTCTTTTAATAAACCTAAAACAATGTCTCTGCGTTTTTTAAATGCATCTCTCATTTCGTAACTAACAGTCGGACTAGCTTTCACAGCCTCTAATGCAGCCATTTGAGAAATAGAAGAAGTTCCGGAAGTAAATTGTCCTTGCATTTTTTCACATGCATCTGCAATCCATTTAGGAGCTCCAATGTATCCAATTCTCCAACCCGTCATAGCATATCCTTTGGACACACCATTTACAGTAATTACTCTGTCGTAAATAAAATCGAACTGGGCAATACTTTCGTGTTTGCCAATGAAATTGATGTATTCATAAATCTCATCAGAGATAATATATAGATCGGGATATTGAATAATGACTTCAGCCAAAGCTTTTAACTCTGCTTGGTTGTATACCGAACCACTTGGATTACAAGGTGTGCTGAATACAATCATTTTGGTTTTAGGAGTAATTGCTTTCTTTAATTGCTCTGGAGAAATTTTGAAATTACTTTCTACAGAAGTAGGAATAGTAACAGGAATTCCTTCTGCTAACTTGATAGTTTCAATATAACTAACCCAGTAAGGAATAGGAACAATCACCTCTTCACCCGGATTTACCAAACTTAAAATAGCATTTGCAATGGATTGTTTTGCTCCTGTTGAAACTACAATTTGATCGGGAGCATAAGTCAGATTATTATCACGTTTGAATTTTTCAGAGATGGCTTTTCGTAAATCTAGAAAACCGGCAACAGGCGAATAACGTGTGATGTTATTGTCTATAGCTTTTTTAGCAGCTTCTTTTATAAAATCAGGAGTGTTAAAATCGGGTTCACCAATACTCAGACTAATAATATCTTTTCCTTGCGCTTGCAATTCACGGCTTTTTTTTGCCATTGCTAAAGTTTGTGATTCTGCTAGGTTGTTTATTCTATCAGATAATTT
>JAYVZC010000204.1:0-4140 GCA_043783695.1 Bacteroidota bacterium | reverse complement strand
GAAAGTTTTGTGTACGCATTCTCTGAATTATAAACTATTTGTTTATTCTTTTTTTTGTCGAAATATAAATCCGTAATTTTCGAGATTTCAGTTGTTTGCTTATTTACAAAAACGCCTAATTTCTCCAACTCCGCAATTAAATTTACGTTGTGTAAATCGAAAACTAAAAACGGATTATTATCAATTTCGGCACTCACTTTATAAATAACCGCAGCCAAGTGTTTGCAAGGAACAGCCCAATCGGGGCATGAACACTGCATTTTAAAATCTGTCCATTGTTTTGGAAATACTTTCAAGCCCACGTCTTCGGCAATAGCCAATACTTGCGAGTCGAGCTCTCTGTTAAGCAATTTAGAAATAATGGTTGGCTTTTTTGATAAGGCTTTGATAAATGTACTTAGATCGGGATCAAAAAAAGGCGGTAATATAATATCTATATTATATGGTTTGGGTCTACTACCGGACACTTTAGCGTGTATTTGATTTCCGTCAATTTTTATTGTTTCGACAGACCCATTGCGTGCGTACCTGCTTCCTCTTTCAAGTCGGTTTTCATAATCAATGTTACTCAATGAATTTAGCCATTGCTCGCCCCACCAGGTTTTTCCGAAATGTTTGCTCATAATTATTCGAATTAAATTTTATTGTTTTTTTTTGCACTCAAAACTTCTTCATTAATCAAGTCCCAATTTACCTTTAACCGATTCAAATATTTTACCGGAACTAAAACCCACTCCATTTTTAAATACAATTTCCATCTCTCTTATCTTGGAAACATCCTTAGATAAATCGCCATTTATAAGTATTAAATCTGCTTTTTTTCCAACCTCAACACTTCCGGTTTCCTTGTCAACACCCAAATAAATTGCACCATTCAATGTAGATAATTTAATTGCCTCTTCAATATTAAATCCTGTTTCAACAAGCAGTTCAATTAATCGTTGATTTGAATAACCCGCTATTGTTCTTCCAGAACCAGTTGGATCTGTTCCAACAACGACTTTGCCTCCCATGGAATAAAAAGTTTTTATTCTGACCATATCATTTTTGAAATTTTTATTTTGTATTGAATCGGAATGTGTATTTACATTTTTATTGTAAATATTAGTTATCTGTTCTAATAAAAAAGGTGAGAGAGCCACACTTCCACCGCCTGGAATAACTTCCCTTCCGGAATAAGGCTCAAACACTGTTGGCGTATATGTAATTGTGACATTTTTTTTAATCAAGTATTCCATTAATTCTTTTAATTTCGGACTATTGTTATCCAACTCCAATAAGGATTGACTCATTTTGTTTCTGTCGCATTCATTCTCTTTTTTATCGGATATAAAATCAGCGGATGCAGCAAAACCATGCTCCAAATTATCAATACCCATGTCGGCTGCTTCGCGATATGTAATGGAACACAAGTGCCCGGTTACTTTAATATTTCTGGCGTGTGCAGCCTTAATAATTTTTGCTAAATCATCTTTACTAATATTGTTATATACTTTTACGGATGTAACCCCTTTGTCTACCCAATAATTTATCCAGTTTTCAATATTTTCATTTCCGTAAAGCGATTGTAGTTGGGGAATAAAACCTTGTCTTTCAATATGCGGTGTTGAAACATCAATGTTGGGTCCCACCATTTTTCCTTGATTAATAAGATTTTTGACATTTAAATCTGTGTTTGCTTCTATGCTCCCCGCAGTTCTCATTGTTGTTACACCTCCTGCCAAATACATCTTTGGGAAGGTGTATGTCATGTGAACCGCTTTATACGTGTCTTCAAAAGGTTTAGCGTAAAACAAGTGTTCGTGTAGCATAACAAACCCGGGAACAACTGTTTTGCCTTTCCCGTCAATAATTTTAGCTGTTATCGGGATTTCAATTTTTCCCGAATTTCCAACTGCTGTTATGCGATCTCCGGTAATAACTATATCTTGGTTGGTTTTCGTAAGTCCGCCTGTGCCATCTATGAGTGTTATGTTTTTTATGACAATAATTGGTTCTTGAATTTCAATGAATTTAGCTACCTCCGCAGAAAATGGTTGTCCATAAATTTTACACAACGACAAAAGAAAAACAGAGAGCAACATAACTATTTTTTTCATAACAGGATTTATTTTTTATTGTAATTTTTTGTTTTTGTAAATATAAAATCCCAACTAAAATCAACATTCAACCAAATACGGTCAGGTTTTAACGGCAAGTTAAGTTGTGATATCCAATTTTTTCCTATACTCTTAATTTCAATAGATTTTATTTCAACAGGTTTATATGATTCTGGACCAATAAAAAAACTGTTTGAGTCGTCTGTAGCAAAAACTTTAGTCGACTCTATAAGTTTTAGTTCCTTTGGTTTATTAAGAAATGTTGAGCTTAATTCTATTGTGCCTTTTGGAGTAATTATTTGGGCTTCTATTAATATGGAATCGTTCTTATAATTTACATTTAGGCCAATTTCTCCGATTTCCATTTTAAAATTATATTGTTTCAGCAATTCATTAATTTTTTGTTTTTCAGGTACAATACTTAGTGGTGCATTTATTGTTTGTTCTCCCTTAACAGGAATAATTATATGAGCAAGTTTTAAATTGTCATGTGCTGTGCTGTCAAGATAGTATTGTTTAGCAGTAGCAATAAATAGCATTAAAAAACCTTTGCCATTTTTAATGACGGGTTTAAATTGATTGCCCACAATTTTCTGAAGCTGATTTTCTGGCAGTGACCAAGCTAAAGTAATACCCAAAGCCGGATTATCTTTTCTTATTTGAAAATGGACATTGGAATCGTGCTTACTGAATCCTAGAGATATAAATAAAGCCCCAAAGGCAATTACCATTGTTCTATTTTTCATGCCTATTTTATTTTACACCAAATTTATTATTTTTTTTTATTAATTAGCGTTGGGAAAACTATTAATAAAAGTGGAAGGGCAACTATCAACCCTCCGATAACGGCAATGGCTAAAGGTTGGTGGAGTTGGGCCCCAGCTCCTATGCCTAATGCAAGGGGAAGTAATGCTGCAATTGCTCCACAAGCAGTCATTAGTTTTGGTCTGAGTCGTGTAGAAATTGAGTATAAAATACTTTGTTCTTTGTCTAATGTTTTTTGCGCTTCTATAAATTGCCAATAAGTAAAAATTGCGTTTTCGCCAATGATGCCAACTATCATAATTATGCCTGTGTAGCTGCCAACGTTGAGCGGGGTGCCTGTGATGAGGAGTGAAAATAAACTTCCTGCAACTCCAAGTATTGCAATAAAAATAATGATGAATGAAATTTTTATTTGTCTGAATAAAAAAAGCATAACAATAAAAACAAGTAATGATGCACTGAATAGTATCAGTAATAATTCTTTAAAGGCTTGTTGTTGTTGCGCATAACTTCCTCCGTATTCTATATGGTAACCCTGCGGCAGGGCAATTTTTGTTTTAAGTGTTTGCTGAATATCTTTGAGTGTACTACCTAAATCGCGGTTGTTTAATCGTGCTGTAATAACGCTCATCATTTTTTGATTTTCGCGCGTAATTTCTGCAACCCCTTTTCCTAATTCAATTGTTGCAACAGTGTTAATTGGTTTGAACATTCCGTTAGGTAAAAGAATGGATGCGTTGCTTAGTGAATGTACCGAGGTTTTTTGAGCTTGTGGATAAATCATTCTAATATCAACCTGTTGCTCCTTCTCCAGCATGGTGCTAATCACATTTCCTTCAATTTGTGTTTTAAGTTGAAATTGAAAATCGGCAGGTGTTAGTCCAAGTTGAGCAAGCTTAGATACATCCGGGCGTATATTTATTTCTGGTCCCGCAATTACAATTCCGTCAAAAACATCGGCCGTGCCTCGCACTTGGGAAATTTCATTGGCAATTTGTTTTGACAAATTTTCTATTTTATGTTGATTGTCGCCAAATACTTTTATTTCAATTGGTTGAACACTGCTCATTAAATCCCCAAGCATATCTCCAATTACCTGTCCGAAGTCGACTACTAATTGAGGGATGCTTGTTTCAATGTGATGTCGGATTTCATCGGCAACTTCATTGGTCGTTTTGACTCGTTGTTTTTTTAATTGAATAAGGTAATCACCACGATTAGGTTCGGTAATAAAGAAACCCATTTGTGTTCCTGTTCTCCGTGAGAACTGTTCTAC
>JAYVZC010000203.1:0-4146 GCA_043783695.1 Bacteroidota bacterium | reverse complement strand
ATTCGTTTAAAGCAGGAGAGCAGTTTAATTACAAAATTTATTATAACTGGGGTGTACTTTGGATGGAAGCCGGAGAAGCAAGTTTTAGTGTTTTTTTAAATAACTTAAACGGAAGAAGTGTTTATCATTTTGTTGGTTTAGGAGCAACCTATTCAAAATACGATTGGTTTTATAAAGTAAGAGATAAGTATGAATCGTATGCCGATACCGCAACTCTAAAACCAATTCGTTTTATTCGTGAAGCCAAAGAAGCCGGAACTTATACTTATGATGACTATGTTTTTAATCACCAAAAGAAGAAAGTATATACTTCTGAAAAAAGAAACAAAAAACCAAGCAAACTCGATTCACTCAATATTACCTCTTGTACAAATGATGTAATGACAGCCATTTTTTATGCTCGCTGTCTTGATTTTTCGAAGTACAAAGCTAAAGACACTATTCCACTCACTTTTATTTTAGATGGCGAAGTACTAAAATCTTATATCCGATATCTTGGAAAAGAAACAATTAAATCCGATTTATTAGGAACCATTCGTTGCATAAAATTTAGTCCTAAGTTAATTGAAGGAAGTATTTTTAAAGGTGGAGAAGGAATGATTGTTTGGGTAACAGATGATGAAAATAAAATGCCGATTTATGTTGAAACACCAATTATCATTGGAACAATTAAAGTCCATCTATCCAAATATACGGGACTAAAAAATTCGATTAATTGTATTATTCCCGAAACAAAAACAGCTCCACTTCAAAAGAAGTAAAGCTGCTTAGAAATTGCTTAGAGAGACAATTTTATTTTACAATGAGTTTTTGATGAAACACTTTATCATTTGCAGAAGCAGTAATTAAATAAACTCCTGAAGTTAATTGATGACCATCTGTTGAAATAGTGAATAAGAAACCACCATTTTCTATTAGTTCGACTTTAGAATAAATTTCTCTTCCCAACATATCGTATACTATCACCAATAAGTTGTCTGCTTTAAAATTTTGCAAACTAACATAAGTATCTTCGTTACTTTGATTCGGATTTGGGAAAACTTTAAAATCCGCACTTTCTGCCGGTATTTGAATACCTTGAGCATTTGATGATTTAGCAATCATAAAAAATGAAATGCAAAATCCAATAAGTGTTATTCTTTTAAGTAAGTTCATGTTTAATTTTTAATTTATGATAACAAATAGAGTTTATTTTTTTTACAAAAGCAAAACATGTCCAACTAACTTATTAACAACAGAATGTGGGACAAGACTAACAATTTACAACGAATCTGCTTATTTTATCGATAAGATTATGTTTTCTTCCTATAAGCATCTATAAAAACAGGGAGAAGGAAAAAGGGTACATTTGTCTGCATTTCACATGCACATCATTTTATGCCATCTGAAGTTTCATATTTAGGAGAAATTGTTGCCATTGGAACTACGCTTTCGTGGAGCATTGGAATTTTTCCATTCACTGAAGCTGCTCGTAGAATGGGTCCCAATCAAGTAAATCACATTCGATTGGTTTTTGCAGTTATTTTTTTGACTGCCCTTTGTCTTATTTTTTTACCCGTTTCATTTACTGAGCTATTTTCATCTCCTTTCCAGGAACACTGGCTTTGGTTTGGTGCATCGGGAATAATTGGCCTTGCCCTCGGAGATTATTTTGGTTTTACTTCATTTGTGATACTCGGCCCGCGAATAGGAAGTATTTTCAATACACTTGCACCAACAGCAGCCTTACTTGGTGGTTATTTATTGATTGGAGAGCGAATTAATATTATTGGAATTGTAGGAATTCTTATTACCATTGGTGGAGTTGTTTGGCTAACACTTAGTAGAAGTGGGAAAGCAAGTATGCAAGATCATGAAATTGGGAAAGTAGGAAAAGGTGTTTTGTTTGGAATATTATCTGCGCTTTGTCAAGGATTGGGTGTAGTACTTGCCAACAAAGGCTTTCAGACACAAATAAATCATGCCGATTTACCCTTTTTTCAAGCAACCTGGATTCGCATGGTAAGTGCAACAACAATATTATATGCATTTACAATTGTTCGAGGAAAATTTAAAGAAATAACACAACCTATTTTGGAAAATAAAAACAAGGGATTGATTTATACATTAGGCGGAACGCTGTTCGGACCAGTCATTGGAGTGAGTTCTTCTATGTTAGCTATTTCATTGCTACACAACAAGCCATCAGTAGCGCAAACAATTTTTGCTTTGGTGCCTGTTTTTGTTTTGCCTCTCTCCTATTTATTTTACAGAGAAAAAATCACATTAAAAGCTGTGATTGGTGCTTTAGTTGCTATTTCTGGAGTAATTGTTTTGATTTGGCGAGACGATATTTTTGCTTTTATTTAGGCATTTTTTTATACTCATCTCGCTTTATTGTTTTCCCAGATGAACCGGGCTCTTGGTTAATTAATGGCGGCTCGTATATCATTATTCCATCCAACATTGTCTCGTCTTCCTCTAAATCAAAATCCACAACAATCTGTTTGTTTGGCGCGATACTAACTCCTTTTATTATTTTTTTGATGTAACCAATGTAAATTGCTTCAACATCTACTTTCGAATATTCTTTCGGAATTTTAAGTGTGTATTCTCCATTAATATTTGTTATCGCTGAAGCAACAATAGAATCGTTAACCAATGCAACCACGTTCACAAAAGGAATACGCTCTCGATTATTTTTATCTTGTGCAATTCCTTTTACAAGAATCGTATCATTGTTAGTAGCAACAACATTAAAGAAAGCTGTTTTTATTTTATAAAATGTACTTGCTTTTGCAGCATCAACGGTAAATAAAGTTGCTCCGAAACAAAGAATGGTAGCCAGACAAAACTTTTTCAAATAACTGTTATGCACTTTTTGAATTCCTCTTTCAACATATTGTTCCTGCAACAACCTAACAGGAACATGACCGCATAAACCGTCTTTACTTTTGGAATAAGCTTTTTTTATTTCGTCAATACCAGAATTAGAAAAATCATGAACATGCTTTTGGCAAGAAGAGCAAAATTTTCCTTTTTCAGAAATACTCATATTTTCCCAGCCTTGATGGCAAGGTTCTTTTATTGTTAGAAATGTTTGACTATTCATTGTTACATTTTAATAATAAGACGTATGAAATGTCTTATTCCATATCAATAAATTTACGGATATTTGCGTTATCAAAAAAATAATTCATTATGGATGCTTCAGATACTTTAAAAAAATACTTTAATTCGAAAGAATACGCCACTACTATTGTTGGAGGCTCAGGAGAAGTAAACATGCCTGTAACAAGTGAAGATAAAATAACTTCACTTATTTCTCTTTTAACAGATCCTAACAATAAAGATATTAAAGAAGAAGCCTTACTTACCTTAAAAAAAGAAAAAGGTGGCGACACTTTACTTTTAGCAATTGCAAGTCCGAAAGCTAAAAATGTTAGAAACCTTTTAGTAGCAGCCTGTTGGGAATCGGAAATCAACTTTAGTAAATACTTGCCTTTTTTTATATTATTAGCATTGGATGAAGATTACTTGATTTCATTAGAAGCGATTACCACTATTGAAAATATGGAAGGCCCTTTTACGGAGAAGGATGTAAACGAAGCCATCAAAAAAGTAAAAGCATTCAAGAAAGATATTACTTCTGAACGACAAGTATTGTTGAATGATTTGGTGGAGACGTTGACTGGATTTCTTACGGAGAAAGAGTAGTTCTATTAATTGGGCCGCACTTCGACTACGCTCAATGTGACGGCAAAAAGTTATATGCGAGTATATCTCCTTCGATTTTATTTAGGACGTCACACTGAGCGTAGTCGAAGTGTAGGCGACCCACTACTTCTTTTTATAATACTTCATTGCTTCAGGTAAAAAAGCTTTTATATCAGCGATACGAGTAGCATCACTTGGATGAGTGCTTAATATTTCCGGTGGTTTATTTCCTCCACTTGCTTTTTCCATTCGCTCCCAAAATGCAACTGCTTCGGTTGGATCGTATCCAGCAATTGCCATAAATACCAAACCCATTTTATCGGCTTCACTTTCATGAGTGCGGGAATATTTTAACATTCCTAATTGAGAAGTAATTCCATAAGATTGCAAAAATAAATCTTGAGTGACTTGTGGTTTTTGCGAAAGAGCAACTGATAAAGCAGCACCGCC
>JAYVZC010000202.1:0-9745 GCA_043783695.1 Bacteroidota bacterium | reverse complement strand
CATCAGAAACACGATGAACGTCTTGAACACCAGCAAGACTACCTATCAAGCGAATGTCGAATTCATTTTTTCCGATACAAACTAAGTAAATTCCTTTTTGGGTTTTTACTTCTGTTGTTTTATAACCAATAGCATTTATTGAAGAAAGAATTTTTTCTTTTGCTGAAGGTTGAATGTTTTGTTCTAGTTGAATGATCATGTTACTAAGAATTACGCTTCTCGACTCCGCTCGAAGTGATAAAGCTTAGGTTTGCATTAATTTTTTATGTTAAGGTTGTCTTATTCCCCTCTCGAGAGGGGTTAGGGGTGTGTTCTTGCGAAGCTAAAATGTTAGTCACAAAATCACCAATATCCTTTTTCAAATCAGTACTCTTATCAATTGCTTTAATGAATGCACTTCCAATAATAGCTCCATTAGAATGTTCACACGCTTTTGAAAATGTTTGATGATTGTGTATTCCAAAACCAATAACAATTGGGTTCTTTAATTTCATTTCGGATATTCTTTTGAAATAATCTTCTTGCTCCGACCCCTCCCCGGCCCTCCCCAAAGGGGAGGGAGAAAAAGAAAGTTGTGCTCCTGTAGTACTAGTGGATGAAACCATGTAAATAAAACCGTTAGAATGTTCATCAATTAATCGAATTCTTTTTTCAGATGTTTGCGGTGTTATCAAAAAGATATTTTTCAGATCGTACTTTTCAAAAATAAGTTTGTATTCATTCAGATATTCTTGGAGAGGTAAATCAGGAATAATCACACCAGAAATTCCCAGTGATGACGCATCTTTGCAAAATTGTTCAACACCGTATTGCATAACAGGGTTCAAATAGCCCATCAAAACAAGTGGAACAGTTGAGTTCAAATTTTTCAATTGTTCAAAAAGCAACTTTATCGTCATTCCATTTTCTAAAGCAAGTTCGCTACTTCTTTGAATGGTTGGTCCATCTGCCAAGGGATCAGAAAAAGGCATTCCAATTTCTACCATATCCACTCCATTTTTTTCCAATTCATTGATAATAGCAATAGTATCATTCAAATTAGGAAACCCTGCCGTGAAATAAACTGAAAGAATATCCTTCTTTTTATCTTGAAACAATTTATTTATTCGATTCATAATCTTACAGTTTTTCAATCTTTAATTTTTCAATATAAGTAGCTAAATCCTTATCTCCTCTTCCTGAAAGATTTATTACTATAACATCGCTTTCTTTTGCATTCAATTTCTCTAGATGAGCTAATGCATGTGCACTTTCTAAAGCTGGAATGATTCCTTCTAATTCACATAATAAATAAGCAGCTTTTAATGCTTCCTCATCTGTTGCAGAAACAAATTCTGCTCTTCCAGTTTCAAATAAATGTGCATGAATGGGTCCTACTCCCGGATAATCTAATCCGGCTGAAATACTATACGGCTCAATAATTTGTCCGTCATCTGTTTGCATCAGCAAAGTTTTACTTCCATGAATGATTCCCGGTTTTCCTAAAATGCTGGTCGCTGCAGAATGACCTGAATCAATTCCCTTTCCTGCCGCCTCCACCGCAATTAATTTTACATCTTCGTTTTCAAGATAATGATAAAACGCCCCTGCTGCATTGCTTCCACCACCAACACAAGCTATGATATAATTGGGATTTTCATTTCCTGTTTTCTCAAATAATTGTTTTTTCATTTCTTCACTGATCACACTTTGAAAACGAGCAACCATATCAGGATAAGGATGCGGACCAACAACCGAACCTATAATATAATAAGTATCGATAGGATTATTGATCCAATCACGAATGGCTTCATTTGTTGCATCTTTTAATGTTTTACTTCCACTGGTTGCAGGAATAACTTCTGCTCCTAATAATTTCATGCGGGCAACATTTGGTGCTTGTCTTTCAATATCAACTTCTCCCATGTAAACAATACATTTTAAACCCATCAATGCACAAACTGTTGCTGTGGCAACTCCATGCTGACCAGCACCCGTTTCCGCAATTATTCTTGTCTTCCCAAAACGCTTTGCCAGTAAAATTTGTCCGAGCGTATTATTAATTTTATGTGCTCCTGTATGATTCAGGTCTTCCCGCTTCAAATAAATATTCGTTTTATATCGCTCCGAAAGTCTCTTGGCATAATACAATGGTGATGGTCGTCCAACATAATCCCTTAACAGATCATTCAATTCATTTTGAAAACTATCTTCCCCGATCATACTCAAATATTTTTCACGCAGCTCTTCCACATTAGGGAAAAGCATTTCGGGAATAAAGGCTCCTCCGAAATTCCCATAATATCCTTTTTCATTAACTTGATAGCTCATACATATTGCAAATTGGTAAACCTGCCGGCCGGACAGGCGGGTTGAAAGATTGGAAAATTTATTAGCTCATTTTTCCAAATCAATTTTTGTTTTTAAAATTTAATTTTCTCTAATTTTTTGATATCTTTTATTCCGGTTATCGTCTCAAACTTACTGTTAACATCTATGCAATGAATTTCGAGCCTTCCAATCTTTAATTTTTCAATTTGTAATTCATCAATCTCTTCCAATCCTATTCCACCGCTCAAAAAAAATGGGGTGCTATTATCATATCCTTCCAAAAGAGTCCAGTCAAATTGTTTCCCGCTTCCACCATATTCTTTTGTCTTCGTATCAAACAAAAAGTAGGTACAACACTCTTTATAGGATTCCAATTTTTTAAGATCAAAGGACTCATCCAAACCAAATGCTTTTATAACAGGAATAAGATGATTGAATACCTCACAGAAATCAGGTTTCTCGTCCCCGTGTAGCTGAATCAGATCAAGTTTATATTCATCAATTTTGTCGATAATATAACTGGCAGAAGCATTTACAAAGACTCCAACCTTTTTAATGTTTGTAGAAATCACAGGCATTACAAAACCTTCACCGACAAATCGCTTCGACTCCGGATAGAATATAAAGCCCATATAATCTGGTTTTAATTCCGCTACTTGTTTTATGTTTTCGGGATCTTTTAATCCGCATACTTTAAAATTCATTTTTTAAATCATTTTGATCATAACAAAATCATTCATGTAAAATCCATTTCCGATATTCTGATTAATACTATTTTTAATTACAAAACCATGTTTGAAATAAAAATTTACTGTTTTAAAATTTTCTCGATTTACAAATAGCTCAATTGATTCGGCATTTGGCATTTGTTCCAAGACATGTGAAAACAGTTCCGAACCAATTCCTTTCCCTTGATTATCCACTTCAATGTAAAATTTATGAAGAAAATAATTTTTTCCATCATTTGTATTTAAAGAAATATAGCCAATAGCTTTTGTTCCGTCATAAACCAAAGTAAATTCATGCCCTTCATTCATTTGATCTGTAAGACTGACAGGAGAGTACATCATATTCAACATATAATCGATCTGCTCTATCGTAATTATGTTGATATAGTGCCTTTTCCAAATACTCTCAGCCAATTGAGAAATGAGATTAACATCCTGTACATATGCTTTTCTAAATTTTAAGTCCATGATTAAGCGTTTATTAAATTATTCCTTAAAGTATTTACTTCTTTTATAAAATTAGCACAGGCAATTTCCGGTCGACTGTTTTTCATAAATGCTTCTCCCATCAAAAAGCCTCTGAAACCGGCATCTTTCAAGTCGATAATCGTTTTTACTGAATCAATTCCGCTTTCTGAAACTTTTACAAACTCGGAAGGGATTAAATTTGCCAGATCAAATGATTGGGAAGTATTTACTGAAAAGTCTTTTAAATTGCGATTATTAACACCAACAGCATCAACAAACTCATTTACTGATTGTAACTCTTCTTTGTCTCTAATTTCCAGCAAGACTTCCAATCCAAGCGATTTTGCGAATTGCGCAAATTGTTTAATTTGTGAAACACTTAAAACATTTGCTAATAATAAAACAACATCAGCACCAATGGATTTTGCTTCCACAATTTGGTATTCATCAATAATAAAATCCTTACGGAGAATAGGGCAATAATTAAACTTGCGTGCAGTTGTCAGATCTTCATTCTTTCCACCAAAAAATTCAGAATCAGTAAGCACACTTAATGCACTAGCTCCAGCTTGCATATAACCAATTGAAGTGCGTTCAACATCAGCATATTTATTGATCATTCCTTTGGATGGAGATTTGCGTTTGAACTCTGCAATGATTCCCAATTTATCTTCTCTCAGCAAATACTTTTTAAAGGAAACAGTTGGTGATTCAAAAAAAGTAGAACGCTCCAATAACTTTATTGGATAAAGACTCTTTCTTTCGGAAACTTCTTTATGTTTTTGAGCTAGTATTTTTTCTAAAATATCCATGATACTTTTTATGGTTCTAATTATTAATTAAACTTTTATAAACATTCAATGCCTTTTTTGAAAATAGAGATTCATTTGCTTGAGCAATACATTCAGCAAACGATTTGTTTGGAAACACACATTTAATAGCAACAGCAGCATTAACACAAACAGCATCATTTTGTGCAACTGTGCCTTCGTTATTTAAGACAGACATAAACAATTTGGCAGCTGTTTCAACTGTCGAACCTCCCAAAAGCTCTTCTTGCTTTAATTTATTAAAGCCAATAGTTGCCGGTTCAATGATTTGCTCCTTTTCTTTTGTGATCAATTTAAAATCAGAAGTCAACGAAACTTCATCATAACCATCCAAAGAATGAACAATGGAGTACTTTATAGATGTATTTTGCAATAAATAATTATACAGGCGAGCCATTTCCAAATTATAAACGCCAAGCAATTGATATTTCGGCAAGCAAGGATTGACAATTGGTCCAAGCATATTAAAAAAAGTACTAACACCCAATTCTTTTCTGATAGGAGCAACACTTTTCATTGCGGGATGAAAAAGCGGAGCATGTAAGAAACAAATTCCGCTTTTGTCCAATTGTACTTGTAAGGTGTCTCTGTCGCTTGTGAATTTATATCCTATTGCCTCTAAAACATTGGAAGAACCACTTATTGATGATACGCCATAATTGCCGTGCTTAGTCACTTTTATACCCGCTCCTGCAACAACAAAGCAAGCAAGTGTAGAAATATTGAAGGTATCTTTTCCATCTCCTCCTGTACCAACGATATCAATCGTTTCATCTGTATCAAATTTTGTTTTCAAACACAGATCCAACATGGCATCCCTGAATCCTGATAACTCTTCAAGAGTAATTGAACGCATCAGATAAACCGACATAAAAGCAGCAACCTGAGAAGAATTATACTTTTCAGATGCAATATTGAAAAGCACTTCTCTCGCTTGTGCCTGCGACAGTGTTTTATATTCGAATAAGTTATTTAATATCTGTTTCATTTTAAGATTTGATCCAATTCTCTATTATTTGTAATCCATGCTCCGTTAAAACACTCTCCGGATGAAACTGAACACCTTTAACATCATATGCTTTATGTTTCAATGCCATTATGCTTCCTTGTTCATCAACCGCTATAATTTCCAATTCATTTGGAAGGTCACTTTTATTAACAGCCCAGGAATGGTATCTGCCGACATTTAATTTTTTAGGAATATTTTTAAATAATGTATCCTCCGAAATAATTTCAATCGGAGTTGCAACTCCATGAAATACTTCTGTCAAATTATTCAAGGAACCGCCAAATGCTTCCGCAATTGCTTGTTGCCCGAGACAAACACCCAATATACTTTTTGAAGAAGCATACGTTTTTATCACATCCAATAATATTCCGGCCTCAGATGGAATCCCGGGACCTGGAGAAAGCAATATCTTGTCAAATTGCTCAATCTCTTTTAAAGTAATTTTGTCGTTACGATGAACTTCAATTTGAGCATCGCATACTTTTTCTAAGTAATGAACTAAATTGTAAGTAAAACTGTCGTAATTATCTAAAACTAATATTCTCATAAATTAAATCCCTTTTAAATTTGAAATCTGAAACTTGAAATCCCTATATCTCCTTGGCTAACTGTAACGCCATCTTCAAAGCAGCCAATTTATTATTTACTTCATTCAACTCACTTTGTTCGTCCGATGACTCCACCACTCCTGCTCCAGCTTGATAAAACAAACGATTATTTTTGCTCAAAAAGGAGCGGATCATTATTGCGCTATTAAATGTACCATCAAATCCCAAAAATCCAATACATCCTCCATAAAAACTTCTATTTTCGTTTTCATACGAATCGATCAACTGCATAGCTCTGTGCTTTGGCGCACCACTAAGTGTTCCTGCCGGAAAAGTATCCGCCACAATTTTCATCGTAGAAACATTTGGCTTTAATTTTCCCGAAACATTTGACACCAAATGAATAACATGGGAATAATATTGTATTTCACGAAATTTTTCCACTTTCACATCGGTACAATTCCTGCTTAGATCGTTTCTAGCCAGATCAACTAACATCACATGTTCTGCATTTTCTTTTGCATCTATCTTTAATTTTTCTGCTAGTTCGGCATCTGCTTCGTCATTGCCTGTCCTCTTGAACGTACCCGCTATCGGGTGAATCGTTGCTATATTTTTGTTAACAACCAATTGAGCTTCAGGTGAAGAACCGAATATTTTGAAATTGCCGTAATCGAAGTAAAATAAATATGGAGAAGGGTTCACTGAACGTAAAGCTCTGTAGACGTTAAAATCATCACCCGTAAATTGTTGTGAAAATGCTCTGGAAAGTACCATTTGAAAAACATCTCCTCTTTTGCAATGCGCTTTTCCTTTTTTTATTATTTCAATAAACTCTTCATCTGAATAGTTTGATACTTCTTGTCCTTCGCTTTTGAATTTATAAGAAGCGAAGTTTTTATTGTTTATAAAAGCTTCTAATTGCTCTATTCCATCTGTTCCGTCCTTATATGAATGTTGGAAAATGTAAACTTCATCTTTAAAGTGATCTATTGCTATTACAAATTGATAAAGATTGTAGAGAATATCGGGAATACTTTTTTCTTCTTTCTTTTCCGATCTTATTTCTATTTCTTCAAAATATCGAACGGCATCGTAAGCTATATACCCAAACAAGCCATTCATTATTTTATCATCAAAAGCACAGCTCGCATCAATTTCGAAGCAATTTCCAAACGCTTTTATTTCATCGGCCACAGAAATTGAACTATCAATGTTTTTTTTCAAAACGGTTCCGTCAGGAAAAGAAGTTGTAATAATTTCGCCTTCAACTTTTATTCCTGCTATAGGTTTACAACAGATAAAAGAAAAACTATTCTCATTTCCATGATAATCGGAGCTTTCCAATAGAATGCTGTTTGGGAATTTATCGCGCAACTTCAAATAGACGCTCACCGGAGTGATTGTATCTGCCAGTAATTTTTTAGCTTTTGTTGTTAATTTAAATTTCATTTTGTTGAGTTAAGACAATAAAAAACGCCTGTTCGATAGAGAACAGGCGCTTATTGAATATCTTATAGTATTAAATAATAGTTTATGCCGTCCTCAAATAGTACGACCACCACCACATGTTATTTAATAATTGCTTTTTCATTTACAGGGCAAAGATAAGGTTGTTTAAAACTAAAAAGCAAATTTATTTTCAAATTTTTTATTTTCTTGAAATTAATTTCTCCAAAATAGCTGTGGTACTTTGCCAATTGAACTTGTTAACTACAAACTGGTAGCCATTCATAGCTATTTTCTTAGCCTTTGTTTCATTTTGCAAAAGATCAATTATATGACGAGCATACTGTTCAGGAGTATCGGCAACTAAAATTTGTTCATTTGGTTTTGCTCCCAATGCATTGTTTGCCAGTGAAGAAGTAATGCATGGTAACTGCATAGCCATCGCTTCCAATAGCTTATTTTGCAATCCAATACTAATTTGCATTGGTGCGACAAGAATTTTTGATTTCGCGAAGTTCACCCTGATATCATCCACCCAACCTGTAACAACAACTCTATCGGAAGCTAATTCCTGTACATCTTTGCTTGGACTTGCCCCAGAGATCAACAAACGCGTGGTTGGTAATTTATTCCAGACATAAGGCATTACTTTTTCTACCAAATATTCAACACTTTCGATGTTTGGGGGGTAATTCATATTCCCATTGAACAACAACTCATATTCCTTTTTGTGAACTATTGGCTTGAAGTAAGAAGTATCCACTCCATTTGGAACAACAACTATATCACTTTTTTGAGAATGAGGGATAAAACTTTTATCCTGCTCCGAAATGATGGTTTTACTTGTAAAATAGGAAAACACTTTTTTTTCGTATCTCAGTAACCGCCTGTATTCCATTGCCAAAAATGGTTTCATGAAAAACATGTCTGTCGATTTTCTACGCTCCACCCCTTTTGAAAACACATCCATATAATCCAATGTTTTAGGGATCTGAGGATATTTTTTAATGTATTCTGTAGTACGGATCAATTGGCAATAGATATGATCAGGCTTGTGTTTGGCTATTAGTTCATCTACTTTTTTTTGTGCTTTGTCAAAATAGAAATAACCGACTTGCAAAGGCTTTCCATTAAAAAAAGCACGGACTAAATTATAGAATACCGTTAATTTCGAAAAACTCATAATGGAAATACCGACACAATATTTTTTCAATTCAGCAACAGCTTTATCATCCATCTTTGTATCATTCAAAGCAAATAGAACGATCTGATGTTTTTTGGAAAGTTCTTTTATCTGATTAAATGCACGAAGTTTATCCCCTTTCTCAAGCGGATATGGCACACGCGATAAAATGACAAATAACTTCATTAGTTCAATAACCTTTTATAAAAATCAGAGAGCTTGTTGCAAATTATCTGATTGTCGTATTTCGTTTCTGCCAATATTCTTGCATTCTTTCCTATTGTATCACAAAAATTTATATCCTCCAAACATTTATGAATTGCTTGGACAAATTCATTTTCAGAATTTGCAATCAAAATATTTTTACCATTTTCATATTCAATTCCTTCCGCACCTATTGCAGTTGAAATAATCGTCTTCCCCAATGCCATACCTTCAATAATCTTCACTCGCATTCCACCACCGGATGTTAATGGAACGATCATTATTGATTTTGAATTAATAAATTTATGTGAATCTTTGACTTCGCCTTCCACAACAACATTCTCCATCTTCAATTCCAGTAACCAATCAGGCATATTCCTGCCAGCTAAATATAATTTTATTGACGAATGTTTTGAGAGCACCTTTATCCAGACACTTTTCAGGAACCAATTGATTCCATCAGCATTTGGCCTCCAATCCATCGCTCCTATGTGGAATACCGAAGGCTTTTCCAAATTGGATGTATCAATTTTATATTTTTCCAAATCTATTCCAAATGGAACATGAATAATTGGAACGATGCAACCCATTTTTTTAAACACAATTGAATCCAATTCAGTAATTGTTGCAATGGCATCGTATTTATTCAATAATTCTAACTCATATTTTTTTAATCGTTTCGATAGCAATTTCAAATACATTTTTTTCAATGGACTGCCGGTATCTTCAGCCAATCGTTCCCAGATCATGAATTCCACATTTTGTGAACGCAACACAATTTTTGCTTTTGAATGTTTTCGAATTATATCCACATAAGGACTTACCCATAAAGTTTCCAAATGGATCACATCATATTTTTCAAATCGTAATCGTTCGATCAATACTTTTTCGAAATCTTCAGAATAAAAACGTATGATGTTATACGATTTACTTGAAAATAAATTTAAGATCGCATCCAATCGTTTTACGGATGTATCAATAAAAACAGAACGGTACTTTGTCTTTTTCCGATAATC
>JAYVZC010000201.1:0-9747 GCA_043783695.1 Bacteroidota bacterium | reverse complement strand
ATAATCATCTGGTAAATATTGCTTAAGAACAATTGTTGTATTGCGCATTCGTTGATTCAACGAAAGAACATCAATACCTTTGATAACAGCTATTATAAATTTATGTTGCTGAAAATTGTTATCGACTTTATGAAACTCCAGAGCCAATCGTTCATAAAATTTTTTGGAAAACATATCTTTTAGTGCATCCGCCATTGTGGTATAATTGTGAATTCAAAAGTACTAAATTCTATAGTTGAAAAGACATCCGTGCAACTACGCTTTCTGAGTTTCTCTTGTGAAAACAAACAATGAACCAAAAATTAGAATTGAAATAAAAAATACTAAATGTGTTTTTTTATAGTACTTACCAATACATCAATCATTATGGGTTTTGAAAGATAATCATCGCATCCTGCATCCAAACATTTTTCTTTATCACCTTTCATTGCATGTGCCGTAAGTGCAATAATTGGTGTACGTTTTGATTTCTGTTCTACTTCATGAAAACGAATAATTTGTGTAGCAGCTAAGCCATCCAAAATGGGCATTTGGATGTCCATGATAATTACTTTTATTCCTTCATGTTTTTTATAATAATCAATCGCATCTTGTCCGTTGTTGGCTGTTATGACTTCAAATCCAGACTTTTCTAAAATCAACTTTGTTAAGCGTTGATTTATCATATTGTCCTCTACCAACAATAAACGGTCTTTTATAATTTCTGGTGCTTTTTCTGGTTTCGATTTTTTTTCAGCAATTGTTGTTGCTGGTTTATATGGCAAAGTAAAAAAGAAACTAGAGCCTCGCCCTTTTAATGATTCAACCCAAATTTTTCCTCCCATTAATTCTACTAATTTTTTTGAAATGGTTAGTCCCAAACCGCTTCCACCATGCTCTCTTGTGCTAGATGCGTCTGCTTGTCCGAACATGTCAAATATTTTGAAATAATCTTTCTCGTTTATTCCGATTCCTGAATCTTTTACATAAAATTCTAACATCGCATCACCTTTCAATACAACTCCAAATTCAATTGTTCCTTCATTGGTAAACTTTACCGCATTACTCAAAAGATTATGAAAAATTTGCTGCAAACGAGTCGGATCGATAAACACTTTATCTGCAATTGCTTCTGAATATTTTTTGACTAATTGAATATTGTGCTCTGATTTTAAAACGATTCCTTTCACCGACAACTCAATCGAATCTAGCAAATCACTCAACGAACATGCGACATTCTCCATAACCAACTGTCCTGCTTCTATTTTGGAAACATCTAAAATATCATTAATTAAATTCAATAATAATTTTCCACTGTCTTTTACTGTATCTAAATATCCGCGATGTTCCACAGAAATTTTATCTAGCAACATCAAATCCACATAACCAATAATAGCGTTCATAGGAGTACGAATTTCGTGACTCATATTTGCTAAAAATTCCGATTTTGCTTTGTCGGATTCTTCTGCTTTTTTCCGAGCATTGCGCATTTCCTCCTCCACTTTTTTTCGTTCAAAAAATGTTGGAATATCGTAAATTATTTTTTTATTCACGGCATATTTCGAATCCGCAGTAAACTTATTTACATGCTCTTGAATTTTATGTGGTGGCGACATAATAAAAGTGCAGTGTTCATCTCCTTTTGCCTTACACGTAACTTCAACGGCCGTAAGCGGAATTCCAAAACTTTCTTCGCACCAACCCGATGAATACCCTGAATTCATAATACATACCGGAGTTTCTGATTTTTTTCCAGAACGCATCCAAGAATCTGCTTCAAAAGAAAATGGATGATGATAAATCAAATAATAATTATCGTCTGGCGAAGGAGTACTTTCCGGAAGAATGTCCACAAAAGCCCAACCCGAATATGCAAAGTGAACCGGCCCCGCAGATAATTTTGCAATAGGGTCAACTAAATTCATTTTCTGATGGAAATTTTTCGCATCATTGGTACCAATCACATGAGCAATATCAAACAAGAAATTTTTTCCTATAGATAAAGCTTCCTTCTCTCCTCTATCTGCATAAAGCTTTTGAATGGTATTCAAAAAGTCGTTGGATAATGCCGAAGCTCTTACCAACACATAACGTTGATCATTTATTTCAATGGTTCCACGAGTGGGATCCATTTTTAAATTACGAAAATAGGCGCCTACCGTTTTTTGTGCTTCCTCAAACAAGGGTTTAATACCTTCCGGAACGCTAACTGTATTACCTTTCTCTACAGAAGAAAAATCTCTGCGCAACATCGCATTCTCTTGTTCTAACTTCTTAATTTGGGCTAAAAGTTCATTTATTTCTTTTGAATCGTTCATAAAATTCTTCTTCTTTAAAAATCAAATGTAAAGCATTTAACACCATTTTATGGTCTTGCCATTTAATTGCTATCCAAACATTTTTCCTGGATTCAATATTCCATTGGGGTCAAATACTTTTTTAATGTTTCTTTGAATGTCTAATGCTTTTTCAGAAAAAACTATATTCATATATTCCTGTTGAACCAATCCTATACCGTGTTCACCACTTATTGTTCCGCCTAACTGTTTGCAGATAGTAAATATTTCTGTAATTGCTTTTTTAATATACGAACCATTCCATTGTTCGTCCGTTAAATCGCCTTTAATTAAACGAATATGCAAATTTCCATCACCGGCATGTCCGTAACAAACAGTTTTAAATTTATACTTTTCTCCTACTTCTTTCACACCTTTAACTAATTTGGGAAGTTCAGCACGAGGAACAACAGTATCTTGTTCTTTACTAATGGCATTATTTTTCACTGCTTCATTAATTCCTCTCCTCAATCTCCACAATTCACTTTTTTGTGCTGCCGATTCTGCAAATAAAATATCAGCAATATTAAATTTTGATATTAGCTCTGAAATAAATTCCATTTCTTTCATCAATACATCCAAATCATTACCATCCACTTCAATTAATAAATGTGCTTGGATATCGTCTTCTAATTTCACCACATTACTTTGAACATAGTTACTCACCCAATCCAATGCATCGCGTTCCATAAGTTCCATGGCACTTGGCGTAAACCCTGCACGAAAAACTTCACTAACGGCTGCACAAGCTTCATCCAGGCTTCTAAAAGGAACTAGCATTAGTAAATCGTATTTAGGAAGCGGTAAGAGTTTAACAATAATTTTTGTTGCTATCCCTAATGTTCCTTCACTTCCAACCATTAATTGCGTTAAATTATATCCTGTAGAATTTTTTAAAGTGTTTGCTCCCGTTTCAATAATTTCTCCGGTTGGTAAAACCACTTCTAAATTCAAAATATAATCTTTTGTTGTTCCATATTTTACGCATTTGGGTCCTCCGCTACTTTCGGCAACATTGCCACCTAAGAAACAACTGCCTTTGCTAGCTGGGTCTGGCGGATAAAATAATCCCAATTCTTTCACTGCATTTTGAAATGCTTCATTTATAACTCCAGGTTCAACTGTTGCTTGTAAATTTCTTTCATCAATTTGCAAAATTTGATTGAAGCGTTCCATCGATAAAATAATTCCGGAATAAATTGGCAATGCTCCTCCGCTTAATCCTGTTCCAGCACCTCTTGGTGTGACTGAAATTAATTCGGCATTTGCAATTTTTAATATCTCCGAAATCTCTTTTGCTGTTCTTGGTTTTACAACTACTTCCGGCAAGAACAACAAATCCTCTGTTTCATCGTGCCCGTATTTTTTTAAACTTTCTGAATCATATAAAACATATTGTTCACCAAGTATTTCTTGAAGTTTTTTAAGGACTGAAGGTGTTATTTTATTGTAGTTCATGGTCATTTTTATTACGAAGCATTCTTACTCTACCGCTCATCACTTTTTTTTACATCATCTTGCTAATTTTGCTATTTTCGTTCTAACAAAATTAATTAAATATACTCTTATGAAACGACTTTTTATTATTGGTTTTTCAATACTCTTTGTTAGCAACCTTAGTGCACAAAAAAAGAACATTACTCTTGAAGATATTTGGAAAATAGGAACTTTTCGCACAAACGGAGTCTATGGAATGGTTTCAATGAAAGATGGTATTCATTATTCGGCAATGGATGATGGAAAAGTTTTGCAATATGAGTATGCAAAAGTATCACCACCCCTTACAATTGTTGCCCAAGCTGATTTAAAAGTAGATGGCAAACCCATCAACATTGATGGTTATCAATTTAGTCCGGACGAAACAAAAATGCTTATCTCCACAGGAACAGAACAAATTTATCGTCATTCAACAAGAGAAAATTATTATGTGTATGATAGAAACACAAAATCTCTCACCGCAGTAAGCTCTGGCGAGAAACAAATGTACGCTACATTTTCTCCTGACGGAAACAAGGTTGGATTTGTAAGAGGAAATAATATTTTCATAAAAGATCTCGCATCTGGAAAAGAAACACAAGTTACAACAGATGGTTTGCATAATAACATTATCAATGGCGCAACAGATTGGGTTCACGAAGAAGAGTTTGCTTTTTCAATAGCTTATTTCTGGAGTCCCAATAGTAAAAAAATTGCTTATTATAAATTTGATGAGAGTAAAGTAAAAGAATTTTCATTCAATGAATTTAACGAGCAATTATATCCTACAGAATATAAATTCAAATACCCAAAAGCAGGAGAAGACAATTCATTGGTAACTATTCATGCCTACGATTTGGCAAGTGCTTCCGATAAATTAATGGATATCGGAAAAATAGTTGACCAATACATTCCCCGTATCAAATGGACAATGGACGCAAACACAATATCCATAGTAAGAATGAACCGTCATCAAAATAAATTAGAGCTATTATTAAACAATGCTTCAACAGGAGAAGCAAAAGTGATTTATACGGAGACGAGTGATACATATATTGACATTCACGAAGGACGAGGAGATTACGTTTATTTCACAGCCGATAAAAATTTTATCATCATGAGTGAGAAAGATGGATTCAACCATATTTACAGATATGATCTGACCGGAAAATTGGTGAATCAAGTAACTAAAGGCAATTGGGATGTTGTGAGTTTTCAGGGCATTGATGAAAACCTGCCTGCCGGCAGGCAAGGAACGAACACTATTTTTTATACTGCATCAGAAACTACTGCAACCGAAAAAGATATTTATTCTATAAAGACAGATGGTTCAGGAAAGAAAAAAGTATCAACAGAAAAAGGAACTCATTCACCTGAATTTAGTTCAGGAATGAAATACTATATCAACACGTATTCATCGGCCAACACTCCAACATCTATGGCTATTTACAATGCACAGGGAAAACAAATTCGCATACTGGAAAACAATGATGCTCTAGTAAAAAAGATGGAAGAATTTTACATGAGCCAAAAAGAATTGTTCATGTTTAAAACTACAGAAGGAGTTGAATTAAATGCCTGGATGATAAAGCCACCAAATTTTGATGCGAATAAAAAATATCCTGTATTCCTTACATTTTACGGAGGGCCGGGTAGTAACAAAGTAAACAATGCCTTTGACGGAAGAGATTATTTCTGGCACCAAATGCTTGCTGAAAAAGGATACATTGTAATGTGTGTGGATAACAGAGGAACAATGTATCGCGGAAGATCTTTTAAGGATTGTACATTTAAACAATTGGGGAAATTAGAAGTAGCCGATCAAATTGAAACAGCAAAATATTTGGGCACACTATCTTATGTCGACAAAACAAGAATTGGAACATTCGGTTGGAGTTTCGGAGGGTATTTGAGTTCATTGTGCATTACAAAAGGCGCTGATTATTTTAAAATGGCCATTGCTGTTGCACCGGTTACTAACTGGCGTTATTACGATAATATATATACAGAACGCTTTATGAGTTTACCGCAAGAAAATGCAAGTGGATATGATGACAATTCTCCGATAAATTATGTAAGCAAATTAAAAGGAAAATACCTATTGATCGCTGGAAGTGCTGATGACAATGTGCATTATCAAAATACGATGGAAATGGTTACCGCTTTAGTAAATGCGAATAAACAATTTGATCTGTTTGTTTATCCTGATAAAAATCATAGTCTGTATGGCGGTAATACTCGCTTGCACCTTTATAATAAAATGACAGATTTCATTCTGAATAATCTATAGCAGGATACAGATACCCTGCCTGCCGGCAGGCAAGCGAATAAAAAAAAACGAATTTACGAATTTGTGTTTCATACAACCCAATTCGTAAATTCGTACTGATTAGTTATCCGTATCCTTTAAAAGACATGCATCTCTAAAAATTGTCTGCTATTCACAACTTCTATTTCAGAAAAATAAAAATCATTCAAATCTTCTGTAATAATACATTTACAATCTTTTTCTAGTGCTGAATAATATTGAAGTCCATCTTCAAAATCGTGGATCTTTTTATTTTTTTCTACATCAATAACCGTTTTTTGGTCAATGGAAGTACAAAGTAATTTTTCTGTAAGAAGGCTGATTTTTTTTCGCGCCATTGCATTTCCATTTTTCTTTTCAGCAAAATAAAAAGCGATTGCCAAACATAAAGGAGAAGTATACACTTTAAATTTATCGCTATCAGCCAAACTTAAAATTCTAGAGCTATAAGGAAATAAAGGATATTCTTTATTCAAAACTGAAACAAGAACATTGGCATCTAAAAAAATTTTCATTTTTTACGATTCATGTATTCATTTTTTAATTTTGAACGCTTACGAGATTTAGTAATATACTCCGCCTTCCCCTCCGCAACAGCGTTTACCCAATCCGAAACAGGGAACTCCTCAAGGGAATTATACTGATTAGAGGTAATTTTATCCAATAGGAATTCCATAAGGCGAGAAAGACTCATATTTTGAGCTTCTGCATAGTGTTTTGCCCTCTCAATTACTTGTTTATCAAAGGATAATGTTATTTTAGCATCCATAATTATATATTTATACGACAAACATAATAAAAATATACGTACAAATAACATTTAAGCTAAAATAATCCTTTAATCCACTAAAAATTACCCTTTATAGGCTAGAGTTATTAAAATTCAATATTTTACTTATATTCGCACGGTTCAAATTAATAAAAAACTAAAGATTTATGTCTACAGAAACAGCTAAAAAAGGTCACCCGAAAGGATTATGGGTATTATTTGGTACAGAAATGTGGGAAAGGTTCAACTTCTACGGAATGAGAGCAATTCTTACTCTGTTTTTAGTGAATTCTTTAATGATGAAAGAAGAAGATGCATCTCTTCTTTATGGTGGTTTTCTTGGACTTTGTTACTTGACTCCTATGTTAGGTGGATTTATTTCCGATCGTTTTTTCGGTAATAGAAACTGTATTATGTTGGGCGGAGGAATGATGGCTATAGGACAAATGTTACTGTTTTGCAGTGCAAGTATTTTTTCTTCAAATATAGGAATGGCTAATACATTAATGTGGACTGCATTGGGTGTTATTATTTTTGGAAATGGATTTTTCAAACCAAATATTTCCAGTATGGTTGGGAGTTTATATCCTAAACAAGAAAAAAGCAAGTTAGATTCAGCCTTTACCATTTTTTATATGGGTATCAACCTGGGAGCATTTTTAGGTCAGATCATTTGTCCTTATATCGGAGATGTTGAAGTTGGAGGAGTAAGAGATGTTCATGCATTCAGATGGGGCTTTTTAGCAGCTTCAATTGCTATGGTAATTGGAACACTCGTGTTTTTCTTCTTAAAAAATAAATATGTTGTTACTCCTGAAGGCAAGCCATTAGGAGGATTACCATCAAAAAATGATCATACTGACTTTGAAGAAGGAGAAGCTCAAAAAGCTGTATTCTCTACTAAATCGTTAATACTTGCTGTCATTTCTTTCGTTGTTCTGTTCTTTCTTTTCCGTTACATTTTGGATGGACATAACTTTATTAAAACATTCATCTATCCTATTATCTACGCAAGTGGTATTACGTTAGCCGGTTTAATTATTTCTGATTCATCATTAACAAAAATTGAGAGAGATAGAATTATAGTGATATATATAGTTGCATTCTTTGTTATCTTTTTCTGGGCAGCATTTGAGCAAGCCGGTTCTTCTTTGACATTTATTGCGGATAATCAAACGGATCTGAATTTCTTTGGATGGGATATGCCTGCTTCAATGGTTCAGGTATTTAACGGAGTATTCGTGTTCGCATTCGCTTTGCCATTTAGTATCTTATGGGATAAATTAAGAGCGAAAGGAAAAGAACCAATGTCACCAATGAAACAAGCGATTGGATTGGGATTAATTGCAGTAAGTTATTTCATTATCGCAAACAATGTGAAAGACTTAGGAAATAATGGTTTATTGGGAATTAAATGGTTGATCTTACTTTATTTGATCCAGACTTTTGCTGAGCTTTGTTTATCACCTATTGGATTATCGTTAGTAGGTAAATTATCTCCAAAACGATTCGCTTCATTATTATTCGGGGTATTCTTTTTGTCGAACGCTGCAGGTTATGCTTTGGCAGGAACTCTGGGTTCTATTTTACCGAATACAGGAGATAAATTTATAAAAGCAACCGAATTGGGAATTGACCTGCAAAGTGTGCTTGATAAAACAATAGTTCCTACTGCAGAACAATTAAAATTATTGGCAGATAATCGTATTAGTGATGCCTATCCTTCATTTGTAGGTTTTCAAATACATAATTTATATGAATTCTTTATGGTGTTTGTTATTCTTACCGGGATAGCTGCCATTCTTTTATTCTCTTTAAAACCAGTGCTTAAAAAGCTAATGCACGGAGTAAAATAAATATCCTAACACTTCACAAAAAAGGTCAAACATTAGTGCAATGTTTGACCTTTTTGCATTAAAACACTATCTTTACTATTGTAATCTTTATTGCCATGATTAAAAAAATACTTTTTGCATTTGGAATAGCAACAATAATAGTTGTTGCACAAAGTTTTATTACGAACATTCAAGCTCCAGTAGATGAGTTAAAAGGACCCGTTAAGTGGTATACTTTCACTGAAGCAGTAGCTTTACAAAAGAAAAATCCAAAACCTATAATGGTGGATATTTACACTAGCTGGTGTGGCCCATGTAAAATGATGTCGGCAAACACTTTTGGGAACCCAATCATTGCTAAATACTTGAACGAACATTATTATCCTGTAAAGTTTAATGCAGAAACCCGCGATACAGTTGTATTCAGTGGTTTCACTTTCGCTAATAAAAATCCCGAAGGAACAGCACGTCCTGTTCATGATTTTGCTATCTCAATTTTAGAAGGTAAGCTATCTTATCCTTCCATTGTTTTTTTAAATGAAGACATAAAGAAACTTCATACAGTAGTTGGTTATTATAAAGCAGACCAATTTGAACCCTATGTAAAATTTTTTGGAAGCGGTAAATACAAAGACACTAAATGGGAAGATTTCCTTAAAACCTTTGTTCCTGAGATAAAAGCACCTGAACAGCCTGCTCCATTCCCTGCAAAATAGATGTAAAGAACTTTGACCACAAAATTCATTTTTATATATAAATTTGTACTTTAGCCATTATAATGAAAACCGTTGTAGCTATGATGAACTTGAAAGAAAAAATACTTCAAGTATTACAGATGAAAAAATTTACGTATGCTGAACTAGCATCGTATTTAAATATCTCTGAATCCGAATTAGATTATGCCTTAGAAAATAATACACTAGAAATTCGTACACTTGAATTAATTTCTAAAGAATTACGTATTCCATTATATAGTTTCTTTCGTGAAAACTTTGAAGGTTTTGATTTTGAAAAAGAACCTTATTATAACGTAAACATCTGGAG
>JAYVZC010000200.1:0-4172 GCA_043783695.1 Bacteroidota bacterium | reverse complement strand
GATTGGTGCTTGTTGCAAGAACTAATAAGGGCAACAAAAAGTACAAAAAAGAGTGTGTTTGCAATTGATTTTTTTTCGGAGAAACTCATGTGATTTATTTGTTTGACAAAGATAGTGAGAAAGTAAGGGCCGAAAAAAAATATTTTAAGAACTGTGCATTATTTGACAATAAAAAGTAAGTTGTGCACCAATGAATTATTGAGGCGTTACCACGACATTCTTTTCATCAATCAGTGGTTGATCCATAAAACGAAGCAACAGTTGTGCAACGGTTAGTACATCCTTTTGACAATAGGTAACAATCCGTTTTAGGTTTTTTTCTTCCCAATAAACTCTTGCGACATCCGCACCATCGATGTCATCTTTTGGTGTTGAAATGTTAAAAATGGCGGCCAATAAATTTAAAGAAGTAAAATTTTTATAATCCCCAAATTTCCACAATTCCATAGTATCCAAATGATTTATTTCCCAAGGTTTTTTGCCGGAAATGTTTAGTGCTTTTGGCAACTTAACAGCATTAATTAACATTCTTCGACATAAAAAAGGAAAGTCAAACTCTTTACCATTGTGTGCACACAGTTGATGTTCTTTGCGATTAAAATGTTTGTTGAGTAAAACAGAAAAATCTTCCAAAATAATTTTTTCATCGTTTCCGGAAAAGGATTTTACTCGAAAAGTACCTTCATTAAAATATCCAACAGAGATGCAAATTATTTTTGCGAACTCAGCATAAACGCCCGCTTTTTTGTAAAGTGATTCAGGTGTTTCGGCTTGTTGGTAACGAAATTTTGAGTCCCATAGGGGTTTCATTTTTGAATCTAGATCTTTGTATTTGTATACGAGGGGAGCGGTTTCAACATCTAAAAAAAGAACATTTGTAATTTTGATATTTTCTAACATAATTTATTTTATTGTTATTAAATTTTTTTGATAAGGCCGAAACGACCACCAGCAGTGTCATTTGGCGCTTATCGAAAAATTATTCTTGTTATATATAATTTCTTATTTTATCATTACGCCTTTTTTATTGATATAAGGAATGAGAATAAAATTTTCTTCTTTAATTGTTTCTGGCAAAAAAATATACTTTTTGTCGTACATAATGTTGTCAGCAAAAAAGCTTACCCAATACTCGTTGTTTAAGCCAAATAATGTTTCCATAATGGGTTCAAATTTCACAAATGATTTAGATGGAATGGCGTCTAAAAAATGTCGGAGCGTTGATGTTTTTACATTTTCTCCATTGATATTTCCATAACCATGAGAAGAAACTAAAACGCCTTCAATCTTTTCTTTTCTCATGTTGAGTAGATACACATTCCACTCCATTTCATTCAAATCATTTATTTCTTTAATAACTACCACAGCAATGTTTTCAACTAATGGCGGGGCTATGTCTTTCTTCATCTACGAATTACGAAATTTAACGAACCTGCCTGCCTGCCGGCAGGTTTACGAATCTGTGGTTGCTCTTTACTAATTTATCGAATAACCCAAAACCATTTTTATGCATAGCGCAACTAGTGAACCAATGAATAAGTAAATCGGTGAACTAATCCCCGTACATTTCTAAAGCGGCATCAATATAATGGTACACATCTTTAGGGTGATCTTCTGTTGGCAATTGTTTTTCTCGTTTTTTCCCCAAGCGAACAATCACCATTTTTTTATCCGGAATACAAACAATATACTGACCTAAAATTCCGCGAGCGTAATAAATATTGTGACCATTACCTATTTGTCCCTGCGCGTCCGGTAGGCTGGCGGCTGGCAGATAGTTTGGCAATAACCACCAAGCATAGCCATATAGCTCATTTTTTTTGCCATTTTTATCCAATAAATCGGCAGGTTTAATAGAGTTGATAACATATTCGGGAGAAATGATTTGTATTCCATTAAATTTTCCGCTATCCAAAAACAATTCGCCTATGCGAGCAAAATCCGGAGCATTTGAATTGAAACAACAATATGCTTTTTCCATTCCATCGGCATGATCAAGGCTCCAAAATGCATCGTTTTTAGCACCAAGCGGTTTCCATAATTTTTCGGAAGCATACTCACTTATTTTTTTCCCGGTTGCTTTTTCTAAAATAGAACCAAGCAAAATAGTATTTCCACTTAAGTATTTAAATATTTTTCCGGGCTCTTCTGTAACAGAATATTTATTTGTTAGTTTTTTTAAATCGCTTCCATAATAAGCTGCAGCCGGATAAGCAAATGGGCTGACATAATTTTCATCAAAATTCATTCCTGACGACATCGTCAACAAATGTTTGACGGTAAGTTTTGCGTTTTCACCCGTTTTAAATTCTGGTAAAAAATCTCCGACCGGCTGATCAATGCTTTTTATTTTCCCTTCGTCAATGGCAATTCCAACGAGAATAGAAATAAATGTTTTTGCCATTGAAAAGGAGTTTGAATACGAATCTTCGCCATATCCATCCCAATATTGTTCGTGTATAAGCGAATCGTTTTTAACAATTACATAAGCAACCGATTGCATTGTTTCAAATTCTTTTTGTGCTTCAGGAGAAATTCTTTTCGAATTGTACCTTTTTGAATGATACCAAGAAATATAGGTTCCGTTAGCTACTTTACGGTTTTCAAAAATTTTGTATTCATCAATTCCTGGACCCGAACGACCTTTCAAATAGGTGTTTGCAACACCTTTGTATAAATAGGTTTTTCCTGAAATAATAATCGCAAGATTCAGCAAAACCAAAATGGCTAAAAACCATTTTCCAATTTTTTTAAGCCTTTTCATAGTATATTAATTTTTAATACATGCTTCAAAATTACATCATTCTAAGAAATAATAACAACTACTACGAGAATAAATTTACAAAGAATCAAAATCTAGTTAGTTTTTTAAAAGTTCTCGCAGAGGCGCAGGGTTCGCAGAGGTGTTTTAATTTGAAACAAATATAGGTTTTGTGGGGCAAGTATTCGGAAGAAAAAGGTTCTTCCAGAGGCGCAGGGTTCGCAGAGGTATTTTTAATTTGAAACGGGAAGAGTTTGACGGCAAAAGGAGTTAAACCTGTTTGCTTATTTCAGCAGGTATTCAAATCGCTATACCTCTTTTATGCATTTCGCCTATTATACCGAAAGCATATATCTAAATGAGCTCTCTAAACAACCTATTGATGAATTTAAAAGCATACTGCTTGATAACGGAGCTTTTTACAAAGGGTAAAATTTAATTATTCCAGAAAACATTGCTTTGTTTTTTATTCCTCCCAATTCGAGTCAATATTAATAGTTTGCCCTCAAAAACTTATTGTTTCTCTCGCTTTTTAACCCAACTCAACTCAAAAATTTTAACCCCAATACGAGTTGGGCACATTGAGCGGAGTCGATTGCGTAATTCGTAAGTCTAATCATTTAGTTTCAATACCGCCATAAATGCACTTTGTGGAATCTCTACACTTCCTACCGAACGCATTCTTTTCTTTCCTTCTTTTTGTTTTTCCAACAATTTTCGTTTACGGGAAATATCACCACCATAACATTTTGCAGTAACATCTTTACGCATTGCCTTGATGGTTTCGCGAGCAATAATTTTTGCACCGATAGCAGCTTGAATAGGAATTTCGAATTGCTGACGAGGAATTAATTCTTTTAATTTCTCACACATCTTTTTACCAAACTCGTAAGCATTGTCACGATGAATTAAAGATGACAACGCATCTACAGGTTCAGCGTTCAATAAAATATCCAGCTTCACTAAATAACTTTGACGGTAATCCAAAGGTTGATAATCAAAGGATGCATATCCTTTTGAAATGGTTTTTAATCTATCGTAAAAATCGAAAACGATTTCACCCAAGGGCATATCAAACATTAATTCAACTCTATCGGTTGTTAAATAAATTTGATTGGTAATGATTCCTCGTTTACCAATACACAAACTCATAATATTTCCAACGTATTCCGATTTAGTAATGATTTGTGCTTTGATATAAGGTTCTTCCACTCGGTCTAATTTACTTGGATCCGGTAAATCCGATGGATTGTTTACCACCATCAATTCATTTTTTGTACTGTATGCGTGATAAGAAACGTTTGGAACAGTAGTGATAACGGTCATATTAAATTCACGTTCCAATCGCTCTTGAATAATTTCCATGTGCAACATTCCTAAGAATCCGCAACGGAATCCAAAGCCTAATGCT
>JAYVZC010000199.1:0-4173 GCA_043783695.1 Bacteroidota bacterium | reverse complement strand
ACCCGTCCGAAGGAGAATTAGTTCCGCAATATGGCGGGTATATTTTCAAAATAATTTCAGAAGGATTATCTGGTGATGATGGTAATTTGTATAAATATTTTTTAAGCTCATCACCAACAGAAAACAAAGCCATTGAAGGAGGGAATGCTTTTACTTTTGAATATACTTTTCGATTATCCGATAATATCAACGATATTGCACACCTCTATCCATATATTGAACAAAATGTTTTCTCGATAAGAATGTCAAACTTCGACTTTGATAATGATGGAAATGTAAACATTGTATCTATGGTTAAAAAAGGCGAACTTAGCAAAGCTTCAGGCGATAACAATTGGGCGGATACCGAACATCGTATTGTAGAACAAGAAAAAAAGACCACCTTAGATGTTCAATTTATTAAAAACAAAAAACTTAAAATAAATAATAATAATGTTACACTTTATGTAACTAATCAAGACGGAAATCTATTGCCAATATATACCGTACCAATTGGTGGCATTCCACAACATAATAGCAAAGTACTGTTTAAACAAAAGAAAAAAACAGCTCCATATTAAACTAAAGATGTCTCGCTTTTGAAAAAATTATATAAAATATATCTAGGTTTTTTAATTGCGATTCTCTTCCCTTCTTTTGCGTTTTCTCAAGCTTATCAAATAAAAACTTATGGAATTGACAATGGCATTACACAACCTTATGTATATACCATCAATCAAGATAAGAAAGGCTATCTGTGGGTAGGAACCGGTGATGGCGCTTGTAAATTTGATGGTATTAGCTTTAAATCTTTTTATTCCAGCGATGGCTTTGCCGAAAATTTTGTTACCGCAAGTTTTAGAGACAATGCTCGTAATTTATGGGTTGGACACAACCAAGGTGGAATTACATTTTATGATGGAAAAAAATTCAAAGTAATTAATACGAGTGGTTTTTCAAAAAGTCCAATTACCTCCATTGTCTCTGATGAAAAAGGATTTATTTGGTGTGCTACACAAAACGATGGAATATTTCGAATAAGCAAAACATTTGAAGTGGAAGTATTTAAAATGGAGTTCAATCTGTTCACTATTTTTTCTTTAGAAATCACAAAAAATAATCAATTACTAGTCGGAACAAGCGGAGGCTTGATGTTATACGAATTAGCAGGCGAAAAACGAAAACCTGTTTTTTCAAAACTAATAGAAACAATTCCCGAAACAAAAATTCAATGCATTATCAAAAAAAATAATTCTGGAAGTTACTGGATTGGAACTGAAGATGAAGGATTGTTTTTATTAACCCCTTCTTCATCCGACAGAAACAAATTTAATTCTAATCCCATTGGAAAAAAATTAGCCGTTGAATTAATCAATGTTCAAGATGTTTTTGAAGATAAATTATCTAATCTTTGGATCGCTACTTTTGGAAATGGTGTGGTAAAACTTTTGCTCTCTCCGGGTACTTTACAATATGAAGATTTTTTACATTTCTCCGAAGACAATGGATTAGAAAACAAATACACAAAAACAATATACTCCGATCACGAAGGAAATATTTGGATTGGTACTTATGGATCGGGACTTGTTCAACTTCAAGATAATTGTTTCACGTTTTATTCTCAACCTTCCAAACAGTACAGCAATAGCATTACAGCAATCTATGTAAATGAAAAATTAACCTGGTTTGGCACTGAAAGTGGGTTGGTTAATTTTGACCTTACGTCTAAAGAAAGATGGAAATTCTTCGATAATAAAAATGGTTTTGTTAATGACAAAGTAACTTCTGTTTTTCAGTCCGACACAAATAATCTTATCATCGGAACCAACAGTCACGGTGCATATAAAATGGATATCGCAAAAAAATTATTCTCAAGAATTTCTTTGAGCGAGGATCGCCTGTGTAATTCCATTAACAGTGTTACAGGAAACAAAAATGTGATATGGATTGCTACTAAAGGAGGGGTATTTAAAATTGAATCCAAAGCAAAAATAATGACACACTTTACAACCGAAAGCGGTTTAACACATAACAATATCAATCAAATAATAATAGGAACGGACAACAAGTTGTGGATAGCTACTCACAGTAATTTTATTTCCTATATTGATAAAAATGATGATGTAAAAAACATACAAATTTATAACGGTGCCGATTTAATTAATGTATCTGGAATTTTAGAAGATGATAAAAAAAATATTTGGGTGTCAACAATAGGCAATGGCGTTTTTAAAATTAAAGATTCTCTTATAACAAAGTATACAGTTGAAAATGGTCTGAAATCGAGTTACTGTTATAGTATTGTAAAAGATGGTTCAAATAATATTTGGATTGGACATCGTTTAGGATTAAGTAGAATAAAAACAGAAAAAAATGAAATTGACGTGTTTGATAAAAATGATGGAGTATTAGGTGATTGTAATTCAACCTCTTCTTTCACAGATTTTGAAGGATATACATGGTTTGGAACAACAATGGGGGTTGCTAAATTCGACCCACACAAAGACGTCAAAAACCTTACTCCTCCTATTATTAATATCACTTCTTTTAAATTAAATGATAAAGAAATCGATTATACAATTGACACCGTTCTTCCGTTTGACAATTATCGATTAAGAATTGATTTTGTAGGAATTACTTTTAAATCTAATACCCATATTTTATTTCAATATAAACTGGAAGGTTATGACGTGGATTGGTCCGATAAAACAAACAACTCTTTTGCACAATATGGAAAACTGAGCGATGGTGAATATACCTTTTTGTTAAAAGCATTTAATAGTGATGGTGTGAGTAACCAATCTCCTTTTAGTATAAAAATTGTAATTGCTGCACCTATTTGGAAACGACCTTGGTTCATCATTTTATGTATTGCACTTGTTATTTATGGATTTTACTTATGGTTAAAAATTCGTGAACGAAATCATCGCAAATTTGAAATTGAATTGCAAAAAGCCTTGAATGCAAAAACAAGAGAAGTAATTTTTCAAAAAGAAGAAATTGAAAAAAAGAACAAAGACATTACAGATAGTATTCGTTATGCAAAACGAATTCAAGATGCCATTCTTCCTGAAATAGACTTATTGCACAAATTTGTTCCGGAATCTTTTCTGTTTTTTCAGCCACGAGATATTGTAAGTGGAGATTTTTATTGGTTTGATAAGTTTGGCGACTTTTTGATTGTTGTTTGTGCAGATGCTACAGGACATGGCGTTCCGGGGGCCTTCATGAGCATGATTGGTAGCACCCTTTTAAAGGAAATTATTTCTAGAAAAGGAATTGACTCTCCGGCTTTTGCACTTGCATTGCTAGATGAAGAAATTAAAATTTTATTAAAACAAACAGATGGCGAACATCATCAAACACAAGATGGTGTGGATTTAGTAATTTGTGAAATAAATTTAAAAACATACTTTGTTCGTGTTGCTTCTACTAAACGACCGGTAATTATTTCAAAAAATAATGCATTGATTGTGCTTAAAAAAGAAAGTGCAGAAACACAACAATATGTAACTAAAGACATACAACTTTCTAAAGGTGACACGATGTATTTATTTACTGATGGATACCCTGATCAATTTGGCGGAGACGATGGCAAGAAAATAAAAATATCAAATATTAGAATTCTGCTCGATCAAATTCAAACTCTGCCAATTGCAAAACAAGAAATGATTATAGAAAATTATTTTAACAACTGGAAAGGCGGACACGAACAAATTGATGATGTACTATTTATTGGATTAAAATTGTAGGATGGAACGCGGATAACACAGATAAAATAGGTTGTCGCAGATTTTTATTTCGGAGCTTGTCCCCCTTTGAAGGGGGCAGGGGGATGGTGAGAATCATTAATTACGGAGAATCTGTGCATTCTATCAAACAAATCTATCGCGATGCCTCCAAAGCCTGCTCAATATCAGCAACTATATCAATAATGTTTTCTAAGCCAACCGAAATTCTCACCATACCAGGCGTAATACCAACTTCTTTTCTTTCTTCTTCTGTTAATTTTGCGTGCGTTGTAGATGCAGGATGAGTTGCGATGGTTCTTGTATCTCCCAAATTGGCCGTAAGTGAACACATTTGCAATGCGTCCAAAAATTTTCTTCCTCTTTCTATTCCGCCTTTTATTTCAAACGTAACAATTCCGCCACCCATACTCATTTGTTTTTTTGCAATTTCAAATTGAGGATG
>JAYVZC010000198.1:0-9816 GCA_043783695.1 Bacteroidota bacterium | reverse complement strand
CTTGATGAATGCTTTAATGGCTTTGGTATCTTCGGGAGCCAAATCAATCATGTAGTTTTCTAAGATTGTTAGATTGGTGTAGAGTTTGAAATTTTTCTCTCCGTATTTATTAGCATAATCTTTTGTTCCGACTTCCACTCGTATATCATGATTATGAAAATCAATTTTTTTTATATCTAATATCTCCGACCAAATTTTGTAGAAAGAAGAACCAGTATCAGAACCCAATATCCAATGTGCACAACTATCAAAAGTATATTCACCTTTTTTCCAGCTAGTACATAATCCTCCGGGAATAAAATGTTTCTCGAAAATATGCGTTTCAAATCCGTTCATCTGCAAATAACAACCTGCCGTTAAACCCGAAACGCCACCTCCGATGATATTGATTTTCATTTTTGAATATTAAAACAAAAAAGGAGACGTTTATTTAGCATCTCCTTTAAAATAAATTACTTCATTCTTATTTTCCTTTGGCTTCTTCAGCCGCATCCGCTTTTTGCATTCGAATAATTCTTGAAAGCGAACTTACTGCTCTTTCATGTTTTTTTACCCAAGGATTATTTAAATCCCAAACATATCCCGCTAAAACAGAACAAATTTGTTTTTTTACACTATCATCTTGATTCTTGTTAAAAAAAATTTCATGCAAATCGCCATTGTACCAACCTTTAACATACGTTCTAAAAGTGTTGATTCCTTGCATCATGTAATCAACATATTCTTTTTGGAAATCTACTGTTTCACCTTTTAATTTACGACTCACAATTTTTGCCGCAGTTGAACCTGATTCCATTGCAAAAGTTACTCCTGATGAAAATACTGGATCTAAAAATTCTGTTGCATTTCCTGCAGTAACATATCCTTTGTCGTAAAATTTGGTAGATGATATAGCGTAACCATCAATTGTGCGAGGAGGTAATACCATTTCCTGACCTTTAAATCTTTCATTCAACATTGGATTTACTTCTACAAGTGCTCTCATTCTTTCAGATGCATCTTCCGGAAAATCCTGAAAAAATTCCGGATTGGCCACAAATCCTACAGATGTTTCTCCTGTTGAAAAAGGAATAATCCAAATCCAAACTTCTTGTTGATGTACAATAATAGTGATTCTATTTCCTTCTGCACCTTCGTGACGTTTTGGATCTTTGAAATGTGTGAAATGTGTTTTGCGTGGATCAAAGCTCGATTGCTTATTTAATCCTAATAAATTTGGAATAACACGTCCGTAACCACTGCAGTCGATTATATAACGAGCTTCTATTTTTTTTTCATTTCCATTTGCATCCACAACAGTAGTCACAGATGTTTCGTCTTCATTAAATTGAATTGCAGTCACTCCCATTTCAAACTCAACAGGAATTCCTTTTTTAGCAACACCATCAGCCAAAACTTTATCGAATTTTGCTCTTTGTACTTGCCATGTCCATTTCCAACCATCCGTGAATTGATCTGAAAAATTGAAATCACACACTTTATCGCCTAATAAAAATTTAGCACCAAATTTTTCCTGAAATCCTGCTTTTTTAACATCTTCCAACAAACCCGCTTCGTCTAAATGGTCCATTACTCTTGGTAATAAACTTTCCCCAATAACGAAACGAGGAAATTTTACTTTTTCTACTACATGGACTTTCAATCCATTTTTGTGAACAATGGATGCTGCAATACATCCCGCAGGACCTGCTCCAATAACCAATACATCTGTTTTTACTGTACTCATTTCATGACATTTATTCTATTTGACAACCCAAATTTAAAATTGTTTTCTTACTAAAATTCGGTTGACAAATGTAGCCAATATTTAAAGATTTCAGGAGCATTTTTGACTGAATTTAATCAGGATATTAATAGTTTAATTTTGCTAAATTTACAGCCCTGTAATGAACAATAGCCCAATTATAGAAATTGATTCGCTTAGCAAAACCTTCAAAGGGGCTTCTGAGCCTGCTGTGAATGGTATTTCCTTATCCATTGAAAAGCATGAGATCTTTGGTTTGTTAGGGCCAAATGGAGCTGGAAAAACCACTACTATCTCTATTCTTTGCGGATTATTTCCTTCCACAAGTGGCTCTGTAACTATTGATGGGCAGATTTTAGAAAACAATATCGACAACATTAAACAAATTATTGGAGTTGTGCCCCAGGATATTGCCCTTTATCCAATGCTTTCGGCAAGAGAAAATCTTAGTTTTTACGGGCACATGTACGGGCTTAGTGGCAAATCATTGAAAGATAAAATTGAGATGTGGCTCAGTAATTTTGGTTTAACCGATTCAGCTAATAAGCGATTATCAACTTATTCGGGAGGAATGAAACGAAGAGTAAATTTGATTGCCGGAATTTTACACAATCCTAAAATTTTATTTTTAGATGAACCAACAGTTGGAGTGGATGTGCAATCACGAAATGTAATTATCGAACATTTAAAAGAATTAAATAAAACAGGAACAACTATTATTTATACTTCCCACCACATGGAAGAAGCAGAACATTTTTGTTCTCGTGTTGCAATTATTGATTATGGGAAAATTATTGTGGAAGGAAGCCCAAAAGAATTGATAAGTGCGAATAAAGGATGTAGAAATTTGGAGGATGTTTTTTTGCATTTAACTGAGAGAACGCTTCGTGACTAACGATTTCAAATTTCAGATTTCAAATTTAAAAAAGGAAAAAAATTAAACTATTAGCAGCCATAAAAAAAGAAGCACTTATTCTGTTGAGAGATAGAGTAGGACTAGCTGTGCTTTTCTTAATGCCGATGATTTTAATTTTTGTAATGACGCTTATTCAGGATTCTGCTTTTAAGAGTTTGAATGAAAGAGGTATTCCAATTGTTTTTGTAGATGACGATAAAGATTCATTGGGTGTGGAAATTGAGCATGGCTTGAGGAATTCGGGGATGTGTACTTTTAATAATACCATTGATGGAATTCCAGCTACAGCAGAAACCATTGAAAAAGCAGTTTCCGATGGAAAATTTTTAGTCGGCATTGTTGTTCCGAAAGGTGCTACACAGGCAATTCGTAACAATGTGAAAGTATTAGTTCAACAAACTTTAGGAGAAAGTGATAGTCTTCAAAAACCAACCTGCCTGCAGGCAGGCAGGTCTGATTCAGTAGAAATTTCTATTTACATTGATCCAATTACAAAAAAATCTTTTTTGACTTCTGTAACAAGTAGTCTGCACGAATTTATTTCTGAGATAAAAACAAAAATTATGTTCCGTGAATTTTCTGATCAAATTGCAGAATTAATTCCAGATAAAAAAAATGCGCCAAGTAATGCATTTTCACAATCACAAATTATAAAATACAAAGAAGTTTACGCATCCAAACAAATTGGAGAAATTGTTCCAAATGCAGTACAGCACAACGTCCCGGCTTGGGCCATTTTCGCTATGTTCTTTATTGTTTTGCCTTTGGCAGGAAGTATGGTAAAAGAAAGAAATGAAGGAAGTGCTTTAAGATTACAAACTGTTCCGACTTCCTATTTAATATTTCTGAATGGAAAAATTGCAGTGTATATTTTAGTTTGTTTGATTCAATTAGCACTGATGTTATCTGTAGGAAAGTTTTTTTTACCGATGCTAGGTTTGCCCACTTTGGTAATGGGAAATAGTATGTTGGGAATTATTTTGCTTTCTGTTTCAACAGCATTTGCAGCAACTGGTTATGGAGTAATGATGGGAACAATTGCATCCACCGAACAGCAAGGAGCAATTATGGGTTCGCTCTCCGTTCTTTTGTTGTCAGCCATTGGAGGCGTTTGGGTGCCAACATACGTAATGCCCGAACTGATGAGAAACTTAAGTGTTGTTTCTCCACTCAACTGGTCATTAAATGGATTTTATGAATTGTTTTTAAGAGGTGGAGGCGTTGCTGATGTTGCTGGTTCGTCCTTAAAACTGATTGCCTTTTTTATATGTACAATGGCAGTTTCCTTGATTGTAAATAGATATAGAAAGAAGCTTTAGTAGGGAAATTTAAATCGTACGAAAATCTATTCCCCTCTTGAGAGGGGTAAGGGGTGTGTTTTTAAATGTCACTTGAGACTAATAAGCATAATCGCTAAGATATTCAAAATCTTTCATCAACTTTCCATCCTTACAAATACTAGCTCTTTCAATAATTCTTTCCGTATCTTCACCAATAATACTAGGAAGAACACGTTCCATCAAATCTTTACCAAAATCATCGCTTGAATCACGAGGTAATTCGCAGGGCAAATTATCTACTGCCATTATGCAAACCGTGTCTTTGTTGAAAGGTAAATCTTCTTTGTCTTCACGAATGTTATACCCATAAAATGGTTTTTCAATAGTAGATGAACGTATTGTAGTTGGAACAGAACCCGGGACATCACAAGTTATGTCTGCAATAACACTAATATGAAAATCCGGGACTTTCATATCTGATAATTCAAACATTCTTGGCGCTCTTGGATCCCAATAGTGTGCAGAAATATAAATGTCTGTGACTTTAGCATACTTAGCAAAAACGGATACAAAATGTTCTGGATGACCAAAAAAATCTTGAAGATCAAAATTATGGTCGCCTTTGCGTTCAACGTAATCACGTGGATTTAATTGACAATACACGGGCTCACGAAACGAACCCATTAAAAATTCTTCTGGAGTAACTTTTCTGATACGCAAAGCACTCAATGTTTCAATAACACCATTTGCAACTCTTCCACCACCTGTTAAAGCAATTTTTATGTTTGGAAGTTTTACACGTTTTAATTCATCTTCCATTTCTGCTCTGTCTCTACAACTATTTGCTGGTCGCAATTGAAACAAGTCATATTTTTTTCCATAACCCAAAATTCCGTTATAAGCTCCCACAATTCCAGCATATCTACCAAATCCAATAATACGGTTATGATTTTTATCGGTTAAAGTTTCATAATCAATCATCTGAATTTTCTTTTCTATCAAAGTATTCATCAACTTTTGGTTGTGAGCCTGTTTTTTGATGGTATGCGAAAAGAAAAAATATTTTTTGTTAGGCAAAAGCAATTCTTTAGGAACTTCTTTTACGCCCATTAAAATTTCGCAATCACTTAAATCTTCCTGAAGTGGAACACCAAAGGCAGTGTATTCAGCATCTTCGTAACAACGAATTTTGCTGGGTTGAACAACAATCTCTATGTGAGGATATTTGCGTATCAATTCCGCACAAATAAGTGGAGTTAATGGAACTCTTTTGTCTGGTGGACTTTTCTCTTCGCGTAAAACGCCAATCTTTAATTTAGTCATACTGTTTTTCTATTGGGATACAAAGGTAATAATTATGCATTAGTAATTTGAGGATTACGGTTCGACATATTTATGTGTTTTTTTTGAAGATAAAAGAAAAACGAATAAATTTTCCTAAATTGCATTACAAAACATAAATGAATAACTTATGAAAACAATTATTATTTCTCTATCAATTTTTATTTCAAGCATTAATTTTGCTATTGCATCAGATAAGCCTCAGCAGATTAAAGCTCCTATAACGGCCGTAAAAGTTTGCTTGAATGCCGCACAGATTACACATGCGCAAAAAGTAAAATTAAAACCAGGTATAAATAAAATTGCATTTATCGGATTGGCAATGAATATCGATAATAGAAATATTAGCTTAAGAAACATTGGAAATAGCGAATTGTTATCCTTGAAATTGGTAAAATTGAGTGATACGACTAACATATTTTCATTGCCTGATGATTTATTAGAGATGATTAAGAGGACAAAGGATTCGATTCTTATTATTGAAAGGAATATTGAAAAAGTACAGTTTGAAATTGATGCTTTTAGTTTGGAGAAGACAATGCTATTAACAAATACCGATGTTATTCAAAATGGTAAAACGTTAGCCGATCTTAAGATGAGTAGCGATTATTATCGTGACCGTTATGCTTCTGTGAATATGGATATACTTAGCAAACAAAGGGAGTTGAGGCAACTAAAAAAAAATAAAGTAATAGCACTGAAGTCTGCTTTTGATATTGAAAATTCAGAGGAAAGGAATATCAGTGTGAGTATTATAGTTGCAGATTTGAAAAATTCAGGAGCGGAATATTCAACGGAATTGGAATTGACTTATTTGGCAAATGAATCTGGTTGGATACCCATATATGAAATTTATGCATCTAACAACAAGACATTGAAGATTAATTATCGTGCAAAAATTTTGAATCATACCGGCATCGACTGGAATGAAATGAAGATATCTCTTTCTACAGCCGATCCATTCGAATATTATGCCGCACCTGACTTGGAACCATTCTATGTGTCTCGTTATGATCGTGAAAGTCAAAACAATTATGATGAAGAGGATGAAGTGCAGAGTAACCAACAGGCAAAAAAGAAGAAGAAAAAAACAAATGATGATGAGGAGGAAATCTTTATTCCTGATAGAGAGATTACTTTCAATATTGAAAAAAAATATAATTTCAAGTCAGGCTTAATACCTTCATTTGTTGATGTTGTTGTTTACGATGTTGCTCCTGATTTTTTATATCGCTGTGCTCCTAAAAAGGAAGAGCAAGTTTATTCTATCGCTCGATTAAAAGATTGGGAAAATCTGAATCTGATGGATGGAGAAGCGAGTATTTATAACAATGGTAATTTTCTCGGAAAATCATATATCCGTCCAAGTTCTATTGAAGATTATCTTGAACTTCCTTTGGGAGTAGTAGATAATATTTTTGTAAAACATAAATTGGTCAGTGAATCATCCAGTAAAAAAATATTTGCAGGTGGAATTGTAGCGAACTTTAATTATGAAATTAAAATAAAGAATGGTAGTACAGATAGGATTCTTGTTGAGGTACTGGATCAGGTTCCCGTTTCAGAGGAATATAATGTGAAAACTGAAAATGTTGAGTTTACCGAAGGAGGAGAGAAGGATCCGTTGACAGGGAAGATTGTTTGGAAGCTAGATATAAGCGCTTCTTCCGATAAAACATTGTTCTTAAAATATTCTGTGAGTTATCCAAGAGGATATCGATTCTTAGGAAGCTATAAGAAAAGAAAAGTAAGAGCGAAATTTTAAAATTTAAACTTCACTTGTGCCTTAATTTCTGATTTAGTGTTTCCTTTAATTTCAGTTAACGAACCAGGACTAATTACTGTTTTGTTATCGTAATATGTTTGAGAATAACGGAACCATAATTCAATTCTTCTTGTAAGATTATAATCTAACATAATATAAAAACGTGATCCTCTGTCGTAATATGAAGGAATAGAGTAGGAGCCGGGTACATCATTTTCATAAGCGTAAATTCGTGCATTATAACTATCCGTTTGAAAAAGTGCATAACGGAATGTAAATGAAAATGGTTTGCCCATTTTACTATACACAATGTCTTGATAAACTAAATATCCCTTTTCTGTTTTGTTATTATCCAATTTGTAATCGATTAACTCTATTCTATTTTTTAATTTTATAGATTTTGTTATAGTATAAGAGATATTAAAGCGATAATTACTTTGTTTAACAGGAACTAAATAATCAATCACATCAACAGTAGTTGTGTTTTTTTGTTTATCACGTGTGCGAACTCTAACATACATATCCACTTTTTTTGATGGAGTATAATTAAACTGTGCCATGTAATCGTTTCCATAAGAAGGTGCATTTACTTGATATTTCAACCAAGGAAATTCAAATCTATCATAGTAAGCAGTAATGCTCGTAGTAGTTGTAGGTTTTGCTGCTAATCCTATATACAATCCTTTTTCGTTAATTGCAGTGCTGTTTTCTGCAAATCCGTTGCTCAATAAATTTTGAAAATTGCGTTGGTAATATCGGTGCAAAATGGTAAATGATAATCGTGGATCTAAACTTATCAATACTCCATTTACAAATGCTTTTCCTCCATTTTTACTCATGCTTGCTTCTCCAAAGAAATTGAAATTGCGAACAATAAAATTATAATCAGCCCCCACATTAAAATTCTTAGAGGAAGAAAATTCAAATTTATTGTAATAGGATAAAGCTCTTTTGTAATCTACATTTAGTTGATAGTTTAAAGCAGAAATACCAACATTAAATTTTTTTCCTTTATAAGAAACATTTCCTCCAATTATGGTTTGTAATATAGCATGTTTGTCGGCTATTTCGCTTGATGTACTGTGAAATCCGGTTTCTTGCAAAGAAGATATTTTTGCCGCTTCACCCGTATCTGTAGTATCACTAATGTTTGCATCCACATGTTTGCGTGAATAAAATGCAGTGGCTTCAATTTTTTTGAATCCCACTGTAGTTGCAGCACCTCGCATAAAACGATTTTCATCAACCGATGTGTATGGACTAATTCCTCTGGCAGATTTTTTTACACTCATTATATCCGGACTTTTCCCAAATGCTTGCCCGCTCCAAATTGTTAGTCCTTGCCCGAATGTTGCTTGATAATCACCAATAGCTAATGCTTTAATAAACTTTACATTTTTCAAATAAAAGTGAGCCGAATAAAAATCAAAACCTGTTTTTTGATTTCCTTTCAATGATTTTTCGTACCAATTGTAGTTGAATTTTTGTTTGTTCTTAAAAAATAATTCTCCTTGATCTTTTTCAGCGGTAATCCCCCAACTAATATTTGTTCCATAAGTAAAACGGTAACGAGCATAAAGTTTATCGGGGCTGCCAATATATCTTGAGTTGATACTTTTGTATAGAGATGAACTATCGATAGCAGAAAAGCCTGTTTGCTCTTCAAGAGTCCTTCCGTAGCGAAACAAAATAGTATGTTGTCCGTTTTTAAACATTTCTTTTGGACTGAAATGTGCGGAAGTAAAGTTGTCTGTTACTTTTACATAGGGTAATATTTTTTGAATTGTTTGTAAATCAAATCCACTTATTCCTTGTAATTCATAAATAGTAATGAGCTTTCCATTTTTTTCGATGTGCGTTAATAGATTATTGATTTGTATATCGTTCAATAATTGTAAGGATTGTAATTCTTCTTTAGTTGTTTTATTTAAATTGATGGGATTTTCTCTAGAATAAATTAATACTTCTACAAGTGTTGTATAATCAGCTTCTTCATCAGTTGAGTTTTCGGCAATGTTTTCGAGCTTTTGCTGAATTTCGCTATCGTTGGTTTTTGTTGTGTCTTGACCATAAGTAAAAAGAGGCAAGTTAAAAGTCAAAAGAAAAAACAGGAAATAGTTTTTCTTTAAACTAGCTATCAATAAAGATTGTATGTAGTTTTTTTTATTCAACTTTTGGAGTAATGTTTTCCGCTTTTTTGAAGATGTAGGTTAATCCTATTTGCGGACTAAATCCTAAAGTCTGATGATAATTGGCTGCAACATCAATCTTTAAATTTTTTAAATTAATTCCGAAACCAAATGATGTTAAGGTTGGATTGGTCCCAATTCCTGCTCTTAAATAAAATTCTTTTACCGGTTTGTATTCTATTCCGGCTTTAAAAATTGCTTTTTGTGCCATGTCTTTTTCAGTTTCAACAGCAATCTTTACTTTATCAGAAAAATCATAATCTCCACCGAAACGAATGATGGTTGGCAAACGTTCATTATTATAGTCAGCAATTTTTGTTCGAGTAGGATTAAAAACATGAGCTCCAAGCGTTAATCCTTTCAAAGGTTTAGCCTGAATTCCAAATTCGGCAGCCAAAACTCCTTTATTTCCATAGCCTTCGCCAATTTTGGTAGTTAAGTAATCCATGGCAATGCCGGCAGAAAGCTTGTCACCAAAAGCTTTGGCAAAAGAAAGACTGTATTTGTTTTCATTATATAAAGAATATCCGAAATTACTGATGCAAAGACCAAATGTTCCGCCTTTTACAGGAAGAGCAATA
>JAYVZC010000197.1:0-4185 GCA_043783695.1 Bacteroidota bacterium | reverse complement strand
CTTTAGATGTTGGTAAGTTGTATTATTAGGATGAGCTTCAAAACTAAATTCAGCATCACTACATACAATCACATCAGCCAAAATTCCTTCAATTAAATTTTTCAGATTTTCCGGAGAAAAAAATGTTGGCGTTCCTCCACCCAAATGAATTTCTTTTATGCGAGGAGTTTGCTTGAAAATAGATAAATACATTTTCCACTCTTTCAAAACTGCTTGTAAATAAACCGGTTCAACGGAGTGATTTTTAGTAATTCGGGTATTGCATCCACAATAAGTACAAAGACTTTCGCAAAAAGGCAAATGAATATAAATGGAAATACCATCGCTTGCATTCGTTTGATCAAATGTAAATTTCACCGCTTTTGCCCAGTCATTTAAATCAGGAATAGTTGTATCCCAATATGGAACAGTTGGATAGCTTGTGTATCTCGGTCCGGCAACATTGTATTTTTTTATGAGATTCATTTTTATAGATTATCTTCAGCATACCATTCGGCATAAGAAGTAGGAGTTTCACGTAAATTCAAATGATGCAATTCAACATTTTTTGGAAGTTGAATTTTAATTCTATTTGCAATATCGACTAACATATTTTCGCAAGTAGGTTGATAATTAACCAACACCAATTTGTCGAATAATAAATTTTTTTCTGCCAAATGCTTGTGTTCTGTTGTAGCATTTAAAATAGTTGCATGATCTAATTCATCTACAATAGGTTTAACAATTACTTTTAAATCCGCAAAATCCATTATCATTCCAAGTTTAGGATTCCCTATCTCAACAACTGGTTGCCCTTTTATTGTAACCGAAAGTTTATAGGAATGACCGTGTACATTTTTACATGGACCATCATATCCGAATAAAGCGTGTGCCATTTCAAAACTAAATTCCTTGGTAATTCGAATTGTATTCATAAAAATTAAATTGTTTCAATTAATTCTGGATGCATCGTTTTTACCTGATTGATTCCTCCGTTTATATTCAATACATTTTTGAAACCATTTCGCTTTAAAATGGAAGATGCAATCATTGATCTATAGCCACTAACGCAATAAACAATAATTGTTTTATTTTTATCAAGTTCAACAAGCCTATTATTGAGTTCATGCAAAGGTATGTGATAAGATTTTTTCATTTTTTCTTTTTCTACTTCATCTGATTTTCTAACATCTAAAAGTAAGGACGACAAATTGACCAACTCAAAATCCACCTCAGAAGCATTCACAATGTCAATAGTATCAATTGTACCGTTCCAATAAGAAATATCATCTTTCAAATAACCAACAACGTTTTCAAAACCAATTCTCGCTAATCTAGTTATCGCTTCCTTCTCTCTTCCTTTTTCAGCTATAATAGCAAGTGGTTGTTCGATACTAATTAATGTCCCTACCCACACGGCAAATTGTCCATCTAAATCAATGTTCACAGAACCTTTGATAAACCCTTTCGCAAATTTTGAAGATGTTCTTGTATCTAAAACCATTATTCCATTTGTAATTTCTTTTTGAAGTTCGTCATTGGTTAATGGAACTAAATTTTTTTCATAAACATTTTCTAAGTTTTTATATCCATTGATATTGATTTGAGCATCTTTAAAAAAGTAAGCAGGTACAGGAGGTTGGTCGCTCGTAACGATATCCACAAATCTTCCCTTACTCATGCTTCCAAGAGCATAGTTGTATTTTTTTTGTTCCCCAATTGTTGACTTAGTTTCTTTACTTAAATTCTTGCCACAAGCAGAACCAGCACCGTGACCAGGATATACAATGACCGAATCGGGCAGTGTTTTAATTTTTTGATTCAATGAATCGTAAAGCATTCCTCCTAAAACTTCTTTACTCAAGTTTCCACTCATCAAATCGGGGCGACCAACATCACCAATAAATAAAGTATCTCCGCTAAATAAAGCTTGAGGAATATTATTTTCATCAATTGCAAGAAAACAAGATGACTCAATGGTGTGTCCAGGAGTATGAAGAACTTTAATTTTTATTTTTCCTAACAAGATATACTCATTATCAGAAGCTATAAAAGCACGATACTTTGGCTCAGCATTAGGTCCAAAAACAACAATCGCATCCGTTTTAGAAGCCAAATCCAAATGTCCTGAAACAAAATCTGCATGAAAGTGTGTATTCAGCACATACCTTATTTTTGCATTTCTTTCTTTAGCGAGCTCCAGATACATTTCAATATCTCTCATTGGATCTACAATAGCAGCAATTCCATCTGATTCTATATAATAGGATGCTTGTGCTAAACAGTTGGTGTAAATTTGTTCTATGTACATGATTGAGTTTTTAGGTTTAATTCTAATTGAAGATCGATAATAAAAGAGTCTAAAGTATTTTGTTTAGCGTGAGGCATAATCACAATCTTATACCACTTTGGTGAATATTCGTAGCTATCCGAAACTAAATGATATTTTTTTGCAAGAGCTTCAGAAATATAATTACTTTTAATTGCTATGATATTCAAAAAAGGATTTCTAAAATATTCTACATTTATTTCAGTTAATCTACTACACAAGTGAGAAGTTTTATCAATCAAGTGTTGCATCTTAAATTTCCAGCCATCTGGACCGTGAATCCTCAGAATCATCCATACAGCGACTGCATTAGCACCCGATCTACTTCCGCACAATGTAAAATCTTTCCCGGGAATGTATTGAGCTTCATCTGTACAAACAAAATCCATATATCCTTTACGAATTAAAAATATTCCGGTACCGTAAGGAGATTGCAACATTTTGTGACCGTCAATTGTAATAGAAGTAATATTTGAATTTTGAAAATTAAATTGACTGTTAGTATTTGTAAAAGGATAAACAAACCCACCAAAGGCAGCATCAATATGTAATTTATAGGAAATTGAATGTTTATTGAAATATTCAGTAATGGAATGAATATCATCTACAGAACCAAACATTGTAGTAGACAAATTCAAAACGACAATAAAATGTTTTACACCAACTTTTTTTGCATTCTCTATCTTTTCATGTAAGTCATTCAATTTAATGGCTCTGGTATTTTCATCAACATTTAAGACAATTGAATTTAAGCCCAATAAATTAGCACCCTTGGGCATAGAGTAATGACTATCTTCAGAATAAACTAGAGCAATTTCATCTAATGAAGAATGATGTTTTTTCTGAAAGTAATTCCTATAAATCCACAAGGCTTGAATGTTCGCCTCGGTTCCACCAGTTGCAACATAACCATCTTGCTCATCCCATTCTCCTTTAAAAATTTGTTCGGCACACAATCTTATCAAATCCACTTCAATTTTTTGTGTCCCTCTAAATACATCTTCATGATTTTGTTCTGTCAATGTATGACAACCAATATGATTGGGATTCGCAATAAGAGTAGATAAAAATGGAGCATCATTTAAAAATGGTGCATCTTCACAAAACGTTTCTCTGTCCAAGTATGTACCAGGCAAGCCAATAATTTCGTTTGAATCATAGCTACCATTCTCCTCTAGTGCATTAAAAACAATGCGCTTAATTTCCTCATGTGAATATTTATTCCAGTTCATTTGTATATTACTTATGACAACATTTCGAACACATAGGAGTAGTTGAAGACATTTCTGGGCTTAAGTATGGAATTCCTAAATTCATTCCTCTTAAAATTAACATCAATGCCATAAAAACAACAAAAATAGGTACTGCCTTCTTTATTTTATTTCTAAAGTTTATGCTGATCGTGCTACCAAAAAAAGTAAGAGCAAACATTGCAGGAAGAGTTCCTAAACCAAAAAGAAACATAAAAAGACTTCCTTTTAAACTACTTCCGGTAGCTATTGCTCCAACAACTCCTAAGTAGACAAGGCCACATGGCAATAAACCATTTAAGGTACCTATAAAAAAAAGTGAAGAATAACTACTCTTCTTAAAAAGCAATGATAATTTTTGTTTCACCTTTCCGATATAGGAATAAATGAAAGAAGTGATTTTAAAACGATTTGTAATTGAAGTTGGCAAAAGAACTAAAATTAAAATAGCTACTCCTAAAGAAATAGATAAAGCTTGTTGATAACCTGCTATTACCAAACTTTGTCCTAACAAACCAAATAATCCACCAAACAAAGCATACATAAATGCTCTTCCTGAATTATAAAGTAGTGCTCCCATAATTTTTGAGAACAAACTGCTTCTGTTAAGGGGAAGTGCAAGTGCAA
>JAYVZC010000196.1:0-9845 GCA_043783695.1 Bacteroidota bacterium | reverse complement strand
CTATAGTGTGAATGGTTGCTCCTTTCGGAATTTTCACCATCTTTTTAAACGTGTAAAAATATTGCCATCTGAAATCCCATTTATTTATTTTAATTAATGGAATAGTATCGCTTTGTATAGTTACTGCATAGGCCCAAAATTTTTTTCCCAATAAATGCATGTGTGGATTTATTGTAAGAATGGAAATATCAAATGGAACGGTATATTCAGATGTAAAAGTTTTTATTTCGTTTGCCGGAATAGATAATTTAGGAATGGTTGGTGAAATACCAAATGTACCCATCTGAAATTCTTGTGTTGGTCGCTTTGGTGGCTGCTTTACATAAAACACATTAAATATGGTTTGATCGGTTGTATCCATGCGGGAAGGTCCGTAATGTATGTCTTTCAAAAACAAACATCCTTTACGTGTTAATTTGAATCCGCCTATTCCATTAGGATAAATAGGTGGTGTTACGCCTGGTAAATAATTGGTAACGGATTGTGTTAACATTGGAAATGATATTTCGTCATCATTTGCCAATCCCAATTCTTTGTACGCAATTAATTTATCGGGGAAGGAATCTAAATCCACCACTACATTTCCAGAAAATACATCTTTCTTTTTATCAAAATCATAACTCAACAATTGTGCATTTACGTGATGTAATAATTTTCTGTTACCAGGAACCACTTCTATGGTAGAAATAAATTTGTCTTCAGGAATTTGATAAGGAATGCGCATCAACAAAAATTTATCTTTTGAATCGCCTTTAATTTTATAAACATCTCTGAATTTAATTACCAAATCAGGTGTTCCTAGTTGAGAACCTTTAGGGAAAACTGGAAGAGCGGGAAGTTTTGTTGAATCACCAAATACACAACCTTCATCCACCCATTGCACAATCATATCTATTTCTTCTTGTGTTAATACTTTTTCATCAATAAAATGGGTGTAGCTGGCATCAGCAGGCCAAGGTGGCATAAAACGAGTCTTTGTTACAAACTTCATCAAAGTACTTCTTGATTTTGCATCTTCGTAAGTCAGCAAATTAAACGGACCCGCTTCTCCCGGTCGGTGACAGCTTGTACAGTTTTTATAAATAATTGGTGCAATGTGTTCTGAGAAAGTAACTTGTTCAATTTTTTTATCATTTCCACAGGATGTGATAATAAATAAAAGGAATATGTAAAATGCTTGTTTCATATTAAAATCGTTGTCGTCATCCCTTGCCCCAAAGCCATTTATTTTAAAAGTAAGAATTTAAAACCATTGAGTTATAACTGATAAATTCGTTTTTTGTAGTTATAAGACAACAAGAATTTAGCTTAATGAATGATAGAAGCAAATTTAAAATAATAATTTTAGTTGACAGCTTTTATAAACATTGTAAAGATAAACGTTGGAAAAGGTTGAGATGAATAGCAGTAAATGGCAGCAAGGCTATAAACAGAAAAGACGTTGTAGGCTTTTTTTAGCCAAGCGGACAAGCAAAAAGAGCAAAAAAAAAGAGTGCCGAAATTCGGAACTCCTTTTTAAACGATGAGTAAGAAGAATATTATTTCTTTTTACCTGGTTTAGCGTTAGCGATTGAATCAGCTGTAGCTTGAGCTTTAGCAGCTTCAGCTTCTGCATAAGCAGCAGTTGAATCAGCAGCAGCTTGCATTTTAGCAGCTTCTTCAGCAGCTTTAGCAGATTCTACAGCAGCAATTGAATCAGCAGTAGCTTTTGCTTTTGCTTCTAATTCTGCAGCACTTGGTCCGCAAGCAACGAATGTAAACATACTTGCTACGGCAACTAATGTAAATAATTTTTTCATTTTGTTTTGTTTGTGATTTTAATTAAAATTTCGGCAAATATATATTAAATATATCATACGATACAAATATTTTTAATTTTTTTTTATTCTGCTCTTTTCTAAAACCTATTATCGAGCCATATAGTTGATAAAAAAAATCAAAAAAATGTATTGTTATTATTTATTAGCTTTGCAACCTATGCAAAAATGGGCATCAAATTTAATATCCTTAAGCAAAAAAATAGGCCTCCTATTATGCCTGTATGCCCTATGTCGATTATTATTCTATTGGTTTAATCATTCTTATTTTTCTGAGCTGAAATTTGGTCAACTACTTATAATTATGTGTTCCGGACTCCGCTTCGACTTGTCCGTTATTATCCTTTCTAATAGTATTTTTATACTTCTTTACCTTCTACCTTTTCCTTTTAGAGAAGCCCGTGCATTCCGAGTTTTACTTTTATGGTTGTTCATGGCCGTTAACAGCATAGCCATTTTAGCTAATTGTGTAGACTTAATCTACTTTCAGTTCACATTAAAACGTACCACAGCCGATGTATTTCATTTCTTTGGAGGAGGTATTGGAAACGACTTAGGACGACTGTTGCCACTGTTTTTAAAAGAATACTGGTACATGTTTGTAATCTGGATTCTGTTAAGTATTTCAATTTATTATTTTTATAGAAAATTTGATAAAAATGCCCCTATTAAATGGGATGGCAAAACCTATTTAACTCAATTTATTGTCATTATTATACTCATTCCATTTTTAGTAATAGGCTATAGAGGCGGATTTCAGTTAAAGCCGATAAGTGCTGTAGATGCAGGAGAATATACATCCGTAAAAAATGTTCCATTGGTAATAAGCACTCCATTTAGTATACTTAAAACGTTGGATCTTCAAGCCATTGAGCCAACAGTTTATTATACAGATGAAAACGAGTTAAAAAGCATTTACAACCCTTATCACAAAGCAGAAACGGGAGAATTTAAAAAGTTAAACATATTCATTATTGCCTTGGAAAGCTTTTCGAAAGAATACATTGGGTCTATAAACGGCAGAGGATTTGGCTGTACGCCATTCCTCGATTCATTAATCGGGCAAAGTCGAACTTTTGTAAATGCTTTTTCAAACGGAAAAACATCCATTCAAGGAATTCCGGCCATAGTTGCCAGCGTCCCTACGTGGATGAATGAACCTTATATTTCCTCTCCTTATGGAAGCAATCAAATAAGTAGTTTGGCGAGTCTTCTGAAAGAAAAGGGATATTATACCGCATTTTTCCATGGAGGAACAAATGGCACAATGGGTTTTAACGGATTTGCTAGTTTGGCCGGATACGACAATTATTATGGCAGAACCGAATACAACAATGAGAAGGATTATGATGGAAACTGGGGGATTTGGGATGAAGAGTTTTTTCAATACACCGCAAAGACTATCAGCCAAAAGAAAGAACCCTTTTTTGCAACGCTATTTACATTAACATCCCATCATCCTTATCCAATCCCCGATAAATATAAAGGGCGGTTTAAAGAAGGCAAATTGCCCATTGAAAAAACCATCTCTTACAGCGATTATGCTTTGAGCAAGTTTTTTGAAACCGTTAATACAATGCCTTGGTTCCAAAATACACTATTTGTGCTGGTTGCCGACCATACGGGAATAACTGTAGACCGATTTTATCAGGATAAAGTGGGAAACAATGCCATTCCCATACTTTATTATATGTCTGGAAGTGCATTAAAAGGAATCGATTCTACAACTACACAACAAATTGATATACAGCCATCTATATTAGATTATATCAACTATCCATCTAGCTATTTTTCATTCGGAACAAGTGTGTTTGATGGTACTGCTCAACATCAAGCCTTTATGTTCTATGGAAGCACTTATCAAATCGTAGAAAACAATTACGCCATGGAGTTTAATGGAGAAAAAGCCATTGAGTTATATGACTTTAAGAAAGACAGCCTGCTAGAACATAATCTACTTATTGTAAAAGCAGACTTAACTAAAAAACTTGAGCGAAAAACAAAAGCGATTATTCAAACTTATCAGCAGAGTTTGATTAATAATAAAATGCACTAGTCAAATTGGCAATTATGCAATAAGCAATTTAATAATTAAAGAGGAATAGTAACAATTACCTATTTGCTAATTGAAGACTAAAATCATTATTTGAAAAGAATGTCAAAAAAAACCATCTGTTTCATCGTAAATCCTATTTCTGGAATAGGTCGCCAAAAAGTGATTGAAAAGCTCATTAACGAGCAACTCGATCGTTCGATATTTGATTATGAAATAGCTTATACCAAAATGGCAAAACATGCCATTGAAGTATCCAAAGATGCTACTTCTAGAAATGTTGATATTGTTGTGGCTGTTGGTGGCGATGGCTCCGTAAATGAAACAGCAAAAGGACTGGTAAATACGAATACCGCAATGGCAATTATTCCCACTGGCTCCGGAAATGGCTTAGCAAGGCATTTAAACATTCCACTTAATTTGAAAAAAGCGATGCAGGTAATTAATTCAGGCAAACAAACAAGCATTGATACTATTCAAATGAACAATGAAATGTTTGTGAATGTTGCAGGAATTGGCTTTGATGCGCACATTGGTTGGGAATTCGCAAAATTCGGAAAACGAGGATTTTCTTCTTACATAAAAGTCATTTCCCGTGAGTTTCCTAAATATAAAGCACAAGATTTTGAATTGATTATCGAAGGCAAAAGTATTACTAAAAATGCTTACTTGATTAGTTTCGCAAACGGTTCCCAATGGGGAAACAATGCCTACATTGCTCCTACTGCCGATATTTCGGATGGTGTGATGGACATTGCAATTTTAAGAGATTTTAAATTTATCAGCGTATTATCCATCGGATATAGGCTTTTAAAAAAAACATTGCATCAATCTTCCTTTTTGGAAATCATTAAAGCAAAAGAAGTTATTGTAAAACAAAAAGGAATTATTGCTCACATTGATGGGGAACCAATTGAAATTGGGAATGAGTTAAGAATAAAAGTGCATCCATTATCTTTGAAAGTTATTGTTCCTAAATAAAATTTAATTAAGCCAATTGGGTTATTCGGGGGGCTAGCTTAATAACTAACAACAATTTCTTTCTCCTCTATCATCTTACGGAGATTGATTAAAGCGTAACGCATACGTCCCAAAGCCGTATTAATACTCACATTGGTTTGTTCTGATATTTCTTTGAAGCTCATATCATAATAATGACGCATCATTAATACTTCTCTTTGCTCAGCCGGAAGCTCTTCAACCAGTTTACGAATGTCCTTACGAACCTGTGCTTGGATAATTTCTTCTTCGGCAGTTTTATCATATACTCCCAAAACACTAAAAATATCGAACTCTTCACCCTCTCCGTTGGTGCCACCGCTAATTGTAGGCATACGCTTATCACGTCTGAAAGTATCAATAATTAAGTTGTGGGAAATACGCAATACCCAAGGCAGGAATTTACCTTCTTCGTTATAATGACCCTTTTTCAAGGTATTAATCACTTTAATAAAAGTGTCTTGAAAAACGTCTTCTGCTAATGCTCTATCTTTAACAGTTAGCATAATGTAGCTGAAAATTCTACGTTTGTGGCGTGTAATCAATAAAGATAATCCTGATTCATCACCCTTGATGTACTGATTAACGAGCTCTTGGTCGTCTACAAACTGTTGAATTGGCATAAGTCCTCCTTTTTTTATGTAAAACTTAATATAAAAAAGTAGAGATTTTCCTTATGGTTCTTCAGTTTTTAAAGGCTTTTACAAATTTTGTTAAATTGCCTTGGGTGAATACTAAAATGAAATATGTTGTGTTTAACGCAAAAATTATTGAAATGTTGCATTCAACTAAAAATAATTTCTTTTGATAAAACAAATGTACATTTAATATCATTACAAACCAACTTAAAGCTTCTAAATTATTTGATTTTACAGGGGAACAACGCATTTAAAACAGTTATATGTTAAAAACAATTTGGACTTGTAAGATGTGCTAACGTTATTAATGAGCTATGATTATCCATTTTATTCAAAAATCACACGAATATTTCTCAGTAAATGTACTCTCAAAAACAACAATAGTGAACCGTATAGCGATAATGTTCATTTTTATTTGAATCATTATTCAAGTAAAATATGCTAATCAAGTAATGCCGATTTACCTTCAATTTTAAGTGCAACTCTCTTTTTCTTATATTTGTACAATGGAATACATTCAATTGTTTGAAAATTTAGAGCAACAAAAAATTCGATATCTTATTTGCGGAGGATTGGCTGTGAATATTTATGGGATTCCCAGAATGACTGCTGATATTGATATTTTACTTGATTTTACAGAAGAAAATTTAGAAAGATTTGAAACATCAATAAAGTTGTTAAAATATGAATCAATGATTCCCTTGTCGATTCGAACATTTGTTTCAAAAAAAGAGCGCGAAAAGGCAATTTCAGAAAAAAATTTAATCGCATATTCCTATTTTAACAGTTTGGCGAACTATATGAATTTAGACATTTTGATTGATGCCCCTTTTCTTTTTAATGATATGTGGGAAGAGAAAGAGGAAAGACTTGTTGAAGGGGTTTCTGTAAATATTGTTTCTGTGAATCATTTAATTGGAATGAAGCAATATTCAAATCGAAAACAGGACTTAGACGATGTTCTTTTATTATCAAAACTTCCTAAAAAATGAAAAAATACGAAGTCATTCCAAAAGCTGAAAATGCTAATAAAGGTTTTCATTATACTGTTACTGACGAACAAATAAAGGAGCATCAGAAGCGTAGTTTGAAAGAAATATTCGAATGGCTAGAAAAAACAAACAAGTTTGTTTATGCTCTACAAACAGCAGAAGAGCGAGAAATATCTATAAAAATCAAAAATTCTGCTTTATGAAAACAAACGTGAATCAATGTCGATTTATCTTCAATTTTAAGAATTTTTACAAAGATTTTGTCAATTAAATACAAATCCCTATATTTGCAGTCCGAAATTAAAAAAAGAACCTATTTAATACAAAATACAATGTCAAGAGTTTGCGAAATAACAGGAAAAAAAGCGATTGTAGGTAATAAAGTATCTCACTCAAACACAAAAACGAAACGTAAGTTCAATGTGAATTTACAAACTAAAAAATTCTATTTACCTGAAGAGGATAAATGGATTACTATTCGTATCTCCACATCTGCTCTTAAAACGATCAATAAAAATGGAATTACTGCTGTAGTGAAAGAAGCAAGAGCAGAAGGACATTTGAAAAAGTAATATATTACACAAACGGTATAAATTATTCATTAAAACGTTACTACTTTTGTGGTAACGTTTTTTTATTGCTATAGACATCATAACATCACGAAGCATGGCAAATCGTAAAGTCTTCATTCTTTTATTTCTTCTTTTATCGGTTTCTGGCTTTTCCCAAAACTACGATACAGATATGCTCTCGAAAGACTTCCACAAAGGTCGAAGAGAAGCCCTCCGTAAGTATCTTCCAACTAATTCCTGTGCCGTTATTTTTGCAGGAGCCGAACGTCAAAGAGCAAATGATACCAAGTTTATTTATCATCAAGACCCAAATTTTTATTATCTCACAGGCTTGAATGAGCCAAATTCAATGCTAATTATCTTTAAAGAAGAGCAAACCTTTTATGATACTATTAAAACCAACGAACTTATTTTTGTGCAAGACCGAGATCCTGCAAGGGAGTCCTGGACTGGAAAATTATTGGGTACAAATGGAGTGAAAGTACAATTGGGTTTTGCTTTTCCAATATTAAATGAGCAATTCGCTGATTTTAAAATCGATTTTTCTTTGTTTGATAGAGTGTATCATCCTTTTTTTGCGGATGATGTGAGTGACGATATTGAAGACAAAGGCGATCTATTTAGCTTGATCAAGCATTTCCGTGCTAAAACATCCTCTTACGCAAAGAAGAATACGGACAATATGAATCTAGAAGGTTGGTTGGCTTCTATGCGAGAAATAAAATTGCCTGAAGAGATGATTTTAATGCGTAAGGCCATCGATATGACTTGCATTGGACATGTGGAAGTGATGAAGGCATTGGAGCCGGGAATGAAAGAATATCAGGCTCAAGCTGTAGCTGAATATATGTTCAAAAATCAAGGCTCCGAATACGTTGGATACCCTTCTATTGTTGGCGGTGGTGAAAATTCTTGTATTCTTCATTATGAAACCAATCGTAAAAAATTAGCCGGTTTGGATTTATTAGTTATTGATGCAGGAGCCGAATATCATGGTTATACAGCTGATGTTACGCGTACTTTACCGGTGGATGGAAAGTTTTCAGAACAAGAAAAAACCATTTACAACATTGTTTTAGAAGCTCAAGAAGCAGGAATTAAAGCATGTGTTCAGGGAGCTGAGTTTCGTGCAGCCCATAAAGCAGCAGTTGCTGTAATTCAAAAACGATTGATGGAACAAGGAATCATCAAGAACTCTAACGATTTTTTAACCTATTTCTTCCACGGAACATCACATTACTTGGGTTTGGATGTGCACGATGCCGGAAACTATGGAAAATTAACTCCTGGTAACATTATTACCGTTGAACCGGGCATTTATATTCCAGCAGGTTCCAAATGCGATCCAATGTGGTGGAATATAGGTATTCGTATTGAGGATGATGTACTTATTACAACCGGTGAACCTGAAGTACTATCAGGGAAACTTCCTAAGAAAGTGGAGGAAATAGAAGCTTTAATGAAAGAGGAAAGTCTTTTTAATAAGATAAAATAGTCATTATGTCCCCCTTTGGAGGGGGCAGGGGGTGGTATTAGTTGAATTTAATCCTTTAAAATATTGCGGATTTCAATTAATAATTTTACATTTGCACTCCAATTTTGAAAAACAAATAACACAATGGCAAAAAAAGGTAGTAGAATTCAGGTGATTATGGAGTGTACGGAACACAAAGAAAGCGGTATGCCGGGAACGTCTCGTTACATTACAACAAAGAACAAAAAGAACACCACCGAAAGATTAGAGTTGAAAAAATACAACGCTATCTTGAAAAAAGTAACTCTTCACAAAGAAATTAAATAATCAAGTTTAAGGAACAGGTTATTTGTTGAAAAACTTATAACTCAAAACTTATAACTTATAACTTATAAAAAAATGGCTAAAAAGGTTGTCGCAACACTTAAATCTGGTAAAGGAAATAACTTTACAAAAGTGATTAAAATGGTAAAATCACCAAAAACTGGTGCTTATTCTTTTAAGGAAGAGATTATTCACAACGATCACATTCAAGATTTTTTGAAAAATAAATAATCTTAATTGATTTATTATATCTAAAGGCTTCTCCAAACAAGGGGAAGCTTTTATTGTTTTTAGAAAGACCTTAGTAAATGAAAAAAAGCATTGTAATATTTATTTGCCTTGTATTAATACAACCAATCTTTTCACAACCTAAATCTTCAATACCAGGTTACATCATAACAATCAAGAGTGATACAATTTTTGGAAATATTCTTGTAAATGAAAAAGGGAATATAGGATATATTAGTTCTATCAAATGCTGGAACCCGATCACAAAAAAGGTAAAAAGTTATGGAGCCCCCGAAACGAAAGCTTTTGGTTATGGTGATAGATACTTTGAATCGTTTGTTTGGGAAGAAGCTCATTATTATTTTGAAAGAATAGTAAAAGGAAATCCTGTTTCACTTTATGTAACTCCAAGCACTTCACCAGCTATTATTATTCCGATAGCCATTACACATAATGAATATTTTATGGTTGATAATTCTTCCATGATAAGATTGCAACGCATGGGATTTAGAAAATTTATGATGAATTATGTTAAAGATTGTCCTGTATTATTAGATAAATTAGAGACTCAAAAATTAAAATCTGAAGATCTCATACAAATAATTCAAGAATATAATTTATGTTCTGGAAAATAATTATAAGAGTTTATGGGAATTTTTAGTTTTTTTAGTAAAGAGAAAAAAGAGAGTTTAAACAAAGGTCTTTTCGTCACCAAACAAAGTTTTTTCAGTAAAATGGCAAACGCCAT
>JAYVZC010000195.1:0-4192 GCA_043783695.1 Bacteroidota bacterium | reverse complement strand
TTTACTTTACGCTCAACTGAAACTACAATGGATTTTTCAATTTTGTTACTAGTAACCGTACCAATTTTTTCTTTTCTTAAATTTCTTGCTTCCATTTTTGAAATTATTTTTTAGCCTCAGCAATTTGTCTTGAGCGTTGTTCTGTCTGTAATCTAGCTACCGTTTTTCTGCTATCAGTAATGCTAGCAGGATTTTCAATAGGAGATACTGAATGATTCAACTTTAATTTAGACAAAGAATTTTTTTGTTCTTTAATTCTGTCGTTAAGATCAGTAGCTGACAATTGTTTGATATCTTCTTGTTTCATTGTATTGATGTTATTTTTTTATTTTAATCAGGTTACAAACCTGATATACTTTTAGTTTGTGTCTGCTGAATAATCTCTTCTAACAATAAATTTTGTAGTCAAAGGCAATTTTTGTGCAGCTAAACGCATTGCTTCTTTTGCAACTTCCATAGGAACGCCTTCTGCCTCAAACATTATACGACCTGGTTTCACAACGGCAACCCAATATTCAGGAGCACCTTTACCTTTACCCATACGAACCTCTGCAGGTTTAGATGTAATTGGCTTATCAGGGAAAACACAGATCCAGATCTGACCTTCACGCTTCATGAAACGAGTAACTGCAACCCTTGCTGCTTCAATTTGACGAGCTGTCACCCAACATCCTTCCGTTGCCTTTAATCCAAATGAACCGAATGAAAGCTGATCACCACGCTTAGCGTTGCCTTTCATTTTCATTTTGTGCATTTTTCTATATTTGGTTCTTTTCGGCTGTAACATTTTATTTCTTTTTTTTATTCACACAAGCTTTAAACCTGTGATACATTATTTTATATTATCTCTTAAAAAATTATTTTCTAGAGTCTCTTCCTCTGTTATCGTTTCCACCTTTTCTTGGTCCACCCGGTCCGCGTTTGTTATCGAACTTTGGATTTCCACCTTTTTGTGGTCCGCCTTTTCCATCTTTTGCACCTGCCGCAGCATTACCAACATTAGGAGAAAGGTCACGTTTTCCGTAAACTTCACCTTTACAGATCCAAACTTTAACACCAATACGACCGTAAGTTGTATGAGCTTCAGCTAAAGCGTAATCAATATCAGCACGCAATGTATGCAACGGAGTTCTACCTTCTTTGTATCCTTCAACACGAGCCATCTCTGCACCAGCCAAACGACCAGAACATTTTACTTTAATTCCTTCAGCACCCATTCTCATTGTAGAAGCAACTGCCATTTTCACAGCTCTACGGAAAGAAATACGTCCTTCAATTTGACGAGCAATACTATCAGCAACTAAACGAGCATCTAATTCAGGACGTTTAATTTCAAATATATTGATCTGAATATCTTTTTTAGTGATCTTTTTTAATTCTTCTTTAATTTTATCAACCTCTGCACCACCTTTACCAATAATGATTCCCGGACGAGAAGTATTAATTGTTACAGTAATAATTTTCACTGTTCTTTCGATCACGATTTTTGAAATGCTTGCTTTCGCTAAACGAGCTTTCAAATATTCTCTGATTTTAAAATCTTCAACCAATTTATCAGCGAAATTTTTTCCACCGTACCAGTTTGAATCCCATCCTTTAATGATGCCTAAACGTAAGCCTATCGGATTTGCTTTTTGTCCCATTGAAAATTATTATTATTTAGTTTCTTCTTGTTTCTTGTTTGATACTTTTTTCGTCTTCTCTTCCACTTTTTTGCTGTCAACAACAATAGTAACGTGGTTAGAACGTTTTCTGATTCTGTTTGCACGTCCTTGTGGAGCAGTTCTTAAACGCTTCATTTGAAGTGCGCTGTCAACAAAAATTTCTTTTACAACTAAGTTACTGTCTTCAGAACGTTGTCCTGTTTTTGCTTCATAGTTAGAAATTGCTGATGTCAACAATTTTTCTAATCTTCCAGAAGCTTCTTTTGGATTGAATTTTAAAATATTCAAAGCCATAAATACTTCTTTACCTCTGATAAGGTCGGCCAACAATCTCATTTTACGTGGAGACGTAGGGCAATTTTTCAATACAGCAAAATATCTGCTTTTGTTTGCCTCTTTGCGTACTTCTGCCGCGTTTTGTTTTCTAACTCCCATTTTACTTTATATTATAATCTCTTGAATAATATTATTTAGCTACTTTGTCTTTGTTCCCAGAGTGACCTCTGAATGTACGTGTCGGTGCAAATTCACCAAACTTATGTCCCACCATGTTTTCTGTAACATAAACAGGAATAAATTTATTTCCGTTGTGAACTGCTACTGTCAACCCAACGAAATCCGGAGAAATCATTGATCTGCGTGACCAAGTTTTAATTACTGTTTTTTTACCTGAAGCTTGAAGATCTAATAATTTTTTCTCAAGTTTCCAGTCGATAAAAGGACCTTTTTTTAATGAACGTGACATTTATTTTTGTTTTAAAGTTGTGAATACTACCCGCATTTCATTTGGGAAGCACCATTAAACTGTTTATACTATTTTTTTCTTCTTTCGATAATGTATTTGTTAGAAGCCTTTTTCGGATAACGTGTTTTGTATCCTTTAGAAGGTGTTCCTGTACGAGAACGAGGGTGACCACCTGAAGCTCTACCTTCACCTCCACCCATTGGGTGATCGACTGGGTTCATAGCTACCGGACGAGTTCTCGGTCTGCGACCTTGCCAACGAGTACGACCTGCTTTACCGCTTATTTCTAAGTTATGGTCAGCATTAGATACAGCACCAATTGTAGCCATACAAGTGATCAACACCATACGTGTTTCACCTGAAGGCATTTTAATGATTGCATATTTACCATCTCTAGCACTCAATTGAGCTGCAGAACCAGCACTACGAGCCATGATAGCTCCCTGTCCGGGACGTAATTCAATGTTGTGAATAGTTGTTCCTAATGGAATATCAGCTAAATACAATGCGTTTCCTACTTCAGGAGTCGCATCTTTACCTGACACAATTTTTTGTCCTACAACTAATCCTGTTGGAGCAACGATGTAACGTTTTTCACCATCAGCATATACAACTAGTGCAATACGTGCAGTACGATTTGGATCGTACTCAATTGTTTTAACTGTTGCGGGAATTCCTGCTTTATCTCTTTTGAAATCGATAAGACGATATTGTTGTTTGTGACCACCACCAATGTAGCGCATAGTCATTTTACCTGTATTATCGCGTCCACCTGATTTTTTCACCGGCACCAATAAACTCTTTTCAGGTTTACCGTGAGTAATATCATCGTTATCGCTAACTAATTTAAATCGTTGCCCTGGGGTTAGGGGTCTAAATTTCTTTAAAGCCATCTCAGTTTTTTTTATTATCACTCCGACTGCTCGGAGTATAGTTACTTTTTATTTTCTTGACAGATTTACAAATCTGTTTTACTCTTATTAGGCAGGTTACAAACCTACCTTACTTGCAGGTTACAAACCTACCTTACTCTTTCAATACACAGGTTACAAACCTATGATACAATTAAATGCTTGCGTAAAAATCAATTGATTCACCCGCTTTAAGGGTCACAACTGCTTTTTTATGTTGATTCACTCTTCCAACAGCAACACCTCTAGTGGTATTACGGGTCTTCACTTTACCAACATAATTTTGTGTGTTTACTGATTCAACAGTAACACCATATAATTTCTCAACAGCTGATTTTATTTCCACTTTGTTAGCAGCTTTTGCCACTACAAAACCATAGCGATTAAATTTCTCGCCTTGTGCTGTCATTTTTTCGGTTATAACCGGTTTTACTATTATGCTCATCTTATTAATTACTTAATAAATTTTCAATTTCCTTCACTGAACTCTCAACCAACAACAAATTACTTGCATTCAAAATATCGTAAGTGTTTAAATCCGAAGCAGTTACGACTTTTGCATTGGTCAAATTTCGGGACGACAAATATATGTTTTTATTTGATTCACCCAACACCAATAGTGTTTTTTTGTCGGAAAGCTTCAAATTATTCATCAAATCAGCATATTTCTGAGTTTTAGGAGAATCAAAAATGAAATCTTCTAAAATTGTAATACTGCTTCCCTGAGCTTTATAAGTCAATGCAGACATACGAGCTAAACGCTTTAATTTCTTATTCAATTTGAAAGAGTAATCTTTTGGACGAGGTCCAAAAGCTCTACCACCACCAACACGGGTTGGGGATTTATCATTACCTGCACGAGCTCCACCAGT
>JAYVZC010000194.1:0-4199 GCA_043783695.1 Bacteroidota bacterium | reverse complement strand
CTGCTCCGGTGAGGTGGACACAAACAATACAAAAAATGATTGCTGATGGTGCTACATCCTTCACAGAAATTGGTCCAGGAAAAGTATTGCAAGGATTAGTTAAAAAAGTGAACCCTGCTATGGAAGCTGTTAGTATATAAAAGCCTCACCCCTTAATCCCCTCTCCCAAGGAGAGGGGGCAATACCCGTTCTAAATAAAATGAAATTTTAGACTAATTGAAAAAAATTACGTTGTTCTAAAAAAAGAGAAATGAAAAAAATATTTTCATTCATAGTGATTTTCGTTATTGCATTTCAATGCAAAGCACAATTTGTAAATAGTATTGGAGTAACAATAGGTGTTTCGGCTGGGAATCAGAAATTTTATTTTTATGATCCGATTTCCATTTCTAGAAAAAAATACATTGTAGGTTTTAATGCAAGTGTGTTTGGAGAATTTTTTAGCCACGATTATGCTCGATGGGTAACAGAAATACAATACGATCAAAAAGGTTCTATTGATAGACAACCCGATGGAAACAACTATCCAAATCATCTCCAATACCTCTCCTGGAATAATTATTTGAAAGTACGTTACGAAATGTATAGTATCATTCCATACATTATGATTGGACCCAAATTGGAATACAATCTTGTTCAGGGAACTTCTTCTCCTGATATCACCAGTCGATTTTTAAAAATACATGTTAGTGGGGCATTTGGCGGAGGAGTTGAATTTGTGAGTTTTACAAATTTCAAATTTTTGGTAGAAGCATTTTACAACCCTGACATGATGCCTGCAGAAGTACAACCAGACTTACACATCAAAAATAAAAATATTGAATTAAGAATTGGAGTAAAATATGAATTTGGCGGACAAAAAGAAAGCTGCAATACTCCCACTTATATAGAAGATTAACAGCTTTCCTTTCGATCACAAATAGTACTTAACGTCCTTTTCCGCCTCCACCTTTATTTGCACCAGTTCTTCCACCACCACTTTGATTTTGAGCAGGTTTATTTGCAGGTTTTGAATTCGGTTTATTATTTTGTCGAGGAGTTGAATTCCCTTTATTTGTTGCTTTAGTTTCTTTTCTAGCACCATTTCCATTTTGCATTGGTGTAGATTTATTCATTCCATCATTTGGCTTTTGTCTGCCACCATTATTGTTTCCTTTACTTTCTGAGTTCCCTTTATAAGCAGGATTTGAATTTGTAGCTTTTACTCTTCCATCACCAGCATGATTTTTTGAAGCATATGTTCTTTGATATACTGCTGCTTTTCTACTTCCTTGAACTGTAACGGAGACAGATCTACGCGGACCATAATAAGCATTTGCAATAGGAGCACGATAATAAGTTGTGCGGTGATAATATCCATAATGATGGTTGTGATAATGATCATAATGATGCCAGTAGTAATTGTGCCAATACCAAGGAGTCCAAGGATTCCACCACAATGGATAGGAATGCCAATACCAAGGAGAAACATAAACCACATAAGCAGGAGCATACACATGATGAATGATTGGCCAATTGCTTACATAAATATAATCAGGGGAATTATCTGCAACCGTATTGGTTGTATTATTTGTGGTGTTGTAATTATTGGTAGTGTTATTAATAACTACTGTTTTACCATCGGCAGAAACAGTAGTATCAGATTTTTTATTGGGATTTGCTTCAGCCGTTTTTGCAGTTGGATCATTTTCGGTTGGCTCCACAATGTAATCTTTTCCATACAATTCTTCGTTTCCAACAATTTGAACCAATATTTTTCCGGTTTTATCTTTGTCGATTTGAATTACAGCAATATCTTGGTTTTCTTTTTCATTGATTGCAACTTGTAAAACAATTGCATGCGATTCTCCCGTTTGATTATCTATTACTTTAATATAATCTGTTTTATCATCGTTATTTAAATCGAGATTATTTATTTTAGAATCTTCTAAATTCAATTGTTTTTCAAAAATTTCAAACGTTTCTGATTTTTGGAACAGATCCAAAACGGCATACAGGTTTAAATTATCACCCGGCAAACCAAGCGAATCGGCTTTTTCTATTGTTTGAGAAAAAGAATTTTTATTACTACAAATCGTGAATAATAAAAAAAGGAAGGCTATTTTTTTCATCGTATTAGATTATTTGAATTCTAGACATCATAAAACTCTAAAGGTTTAATGCGCTAAGCTAAAATCATTCCAATAATTTTAAAATGATGAATGTCACAAAATTTTTAAAATAAATCATCTAATAAATTATTGTCAACTATATTGGGCAATGTTACTTTTAATTGGGGAGTACGTTGCATTTCACGTTTGATAGCGAAAAGTGCTTCTTCATTCCTAGCCCAACTTCTACGAGCAATTCCATTGTTCACATCCCAAAATAACATCGACTTTAGTCTTCTGTCACTATCAGCTGTTCCGTCCAAAACCATCCCAAATCCACCATTGATGACTTCGCCCCAGCCAACTCCGCCACCATTGTGCAATGATATCCAGGTTGCTCCCCTGAAACCATCTCCTACAAAATTTTGGACTGCCATATCCGCTGTAAAACTAGAACCATCATAAATATTAGAAGTTTCACGATACGGAGAATCCGTCCCCGAAACATCGTGATGATCTCTTCCTAAAACGACTGGCGCTGAAAGTTCTCCTGATTTAATAGCATTATTAAACGCTTCGGCAATTTTCACTCTGGCTTCTGAATCGGCATATAAAATACGTGCTTGAGAACCTACTACTAAATTATTTTGCATCGCATCTTTTATCCAGACGATGTTATCACTTATTTGTTGTTTAATTTCATCGGGAGAAGTTTTATACATTTCTTCCAAAACTTGCAATGCTAATTTATCCGTGGTTGCTAAATCTTTTGGGTCACAAGATGTACAAACCCAACGGAAAGGACCAAATCCATAATCAAAACACATTGGTCCAAGAATATCTTGTACGTATGATTTGTATTTAAATGGAGCCCCACCCTGACCTCCCCGAAGGGGAGGAGCTACAGCATAAACATCACCTCCTGCTCTTCCTACTTCCAATAAAAAAGCATTCCCATAATCAAAAAAGTACATTCCTTTTTTAGATAGAATGTTAATTGCATCAATATGGCGCACCAATGTTTTTTGAACTTCTATTTTAAATTGATTCGGATTTTTTGCCATCATTTCGTTGGATTGTTCCAAAGAAAAATTTGCAGGATAATAGCCACCAGCCCAAGGATTGTGCAAAGAGGTTTGATCCGTACCAATATCCACTTTGATATTTTCTTTCACCAAACTTTCCCAAAGATCAACCACGTTCCCTTGATAAGCCAGTGATACGGCTTCCTTAGAGGCTTGTGCTTTTTTAATTCTTGCATTTAATAATGACAGATTCTCAAATACTTCATCCACCCAACCTTGTGAATGTCTTGTTTTCACTGCCTTTGGATTTATCTCGGCAACTACAGAAACCAATCCTGAAATTTTTCCTGCTTTGGGTTGAGCACCACTCATTCCTCCCAATCCACATGTAACAAAGAGTAACCCCTCCCCAACCCTCCCCACAAGGGAGGGAGATGGAGACGAAGAAATTTTTCTGGCGGCATTCATTACCGTAATTGTTGTTCCATGAACAATTCCCTGAGGACCAATGTACATGTACGAACCTGCTGTCATTTGTCCGTATTGAGTTACGCCCAGCGCATTAAATTTTTCCAAATCATCGGGTTTGCTATAATTCGGGATCATCATTCCGTTTGTGATGACCACTCTTGGTGAATCTTTGTGAGATGGGAACAAACCCATTGGATGACCAGAATACATTGTTAATGTTTGTTCATCCGTCATCTCCGCCAAATATTTCATTGTTAAAAGATACTGAGCCCAATTTTGAAACACCGCTCCGTTTCCGCCATAAGTAATTAATTCGTGAGGATGTTGCGCAACAGCATGGTCCAAGTTATTTTGCAACATTAACATTATGGCTGCTGCTTGTTTTGATTGATGGGGATAATCATTGATGTGACGAGCATGAATTTTATAATCGGGGCGAAAGCGATACATATATATTCTTCCGTACTCTTTTAATTCTGCTGCAAATTCTTTCGCTAAAACGGGGTGATGTTTTTTATCAAAATAGCGCAATGCATTTCTGATGGCTAATTTTTTTTCTTCTTTATTAAGAATATCTTTTCGCTTAGGAGCATGATTGATAGCTGCATCGTAA
>JAYVZC010000193.1:0-4207 GCA_043783695.1 Bacteroidota bacterium | reverse complement strand
GCGCATATGGATATGATCCTGGCTGGTTTTTTTGAGGAATTTATGTTTAGAGGATTTTTGTTTGGCATTTTATTTTATTATGCTGGTTGGGGATTTATCTCAGCTGTTTTAATCCCATCTGTTTTCTTTGGAATAGGCCATCTATATCAAGCAGAAACATTATCCGAAGGAATAAGTGTTTTTCTTTTCACTTGTTTGGGAGGAGCTGGTTTTGCTTGGTTTTATGTTGCCTGGAGGAGCTTATGGATGGTTGTGTTTCTTCATGGTTTCATGGATTTGGCTTGGGATATGTTTTCAATACAATCAAATGTAACAGGTAGTTTGTATGCCAATATATTCAGATTTATTACACTGGGCTTAGCGATTTATTTCTCTATTAAAAAAGCAAAATCAGAAAACAGATATTCGCTGAAAGGTAAACTGTGGCTGAATAATGAAGTTCGGACGTAATCTTTTCTTTTGTTCAAAATATACCCTTCGAACCAAGCGATTTTATGCTTAAATTAGCCTTTCGAATTCAGAAGGATTTTTATGGATATTTTATTTTTAATTATTGGTTTGATCTTAGGTTTTGGGATCGCATATTTGTTTTTCAAGGGAAAACAAAGTGCCGGTTCTGATTCTTCTTTATTGGATTCCAAAATTATTGGGTTGGAAAAGGATCTGTCGTTTGCTGAAAAAGAAAAACAACGAATTTTTTCGGAAAAGGAACAATTTAATTCCGAGCTAACAAAAATGCGTGAGGAATTGAATGCTGCAAATATTACAATAGCAAAAGCAAGAGAAACATTTAAATCTCAGGAAGAAAAATTTGTTACTCTGAAATCGGAGTTGGAAAATGTTCATCAGAAATACAGCAAGGATTTTGAACTCATTGCCAACAAGATCCTCGATGAAAAATCTCAAAAATTTACGGAGCAGAATAAAACCAATATGGATATTATTTTAAACCCACTGAAAGATAATATCAAACGGTTTGAAGAGCAAGTTCAAAAATCCTATAAAACAGAATCGGACGAACGGATTACTCTTAAAACAGAAATAAAAAATCTTATTGATTTAAATAAACAAATCAGCGAAGAAGCGAATAATCTTACAAAAGCTTTAAAGGGAGAAAATAAAACGCAAGGAAATTGGGGCGAACTTATTTTAGAAAAAGTATTAGAACGTTCGGGTTTAGTAAAAGATCAGGAATATCGTTTGCAATATAGTACGAATAACGAAGATGGAAAACGTATTCAGCCGGATGCTGTGATTATGCTTCCGGATAATAAACACATAATTGTAGATGCAAAAGTTTCACTTGTTGCTTATGAAGCTTTAGTAAATTCTGCTTCAGATGATGAAAAAACAAGTTTGATTAAAGATCATTTACTATCCGTTCGAACGCATGTTAAATCTTTGAGCGAAAAAAACTATCCAACTTCTGCTGATTTTAATACGCCCGATTTTGTATTATTATTTATTCCAATCGAGTCTTCCTTTAGTGTTGCAGTTCAAGCTGATCAGGAATTATTTAATTATGCATGGGATAAAAAAATTGTAATTGTAAGTCCTTCAACGTTGTTGGCTACATTAAGAACAATTGCTTCGGTATGGAAACAAGAGCGCCAAACAAAAAATGCAATTGAAATTGCAAAACAAAGCGGTGCGCTCTATGATAAATTTGTTGGATTTATAGAAGACATGGACAAAATTGGAAAAAGCATTGACGCTTCTCATGCATCATTTGAAAGTGCCGTTAATAAGTTGCATAAGGGAAGTGGAAACCTTGTGAAGCGTGCTCAGGATATTGAAAAATTGGGAGCAAAAACAACTAAACAAATTTCATCTAAGTTTATAGAAAATGATGATGCATCACAATTAACTGAAGGTTCTGAATCATAATGAAGAGAAATTGTTTATATATTTTATTTGCACTAATTTTATTTGCTTGTGGGACTTCCCGTAAGATAGAAAATAAATCACCAACCTCAAGTTATAAGCACGATGAAAACACTATTCATCCCGAATTTACTGTGTTTCATGTGAGTGATAATATTTCCGAATTGCATTTTAAAATTAATAGTAAAGAGCTATTGTATACTCGCCCTGATGGAATTAATTTTTCTTCAAATGTTTTAATTTCGTATCGTTTGTTTAGTTCATACGACTCAAAAGATGTAGTTGATAGCTCTTCCGTTAGATTAGTGGATGTGAACAATGATAATTTAAATAAATATTTACTAGGAAAAATGAATATGAATGCGGTTTCTCCTAGAAGCTATTGTGTGAGAATAAACGTTACTGATTTAAATAGGAATATTAGTGTTTCAAGTTTTATTGATATCGAGAAAACCGATGATTTAAACCGACAAAATTTTTTAGTGAAATCGAAAAATGATGATGCCCCGATTTTTCATAATTACTTTAAACTTAATGAAGAGTTGGTAATCAATTATAAAGCAAAAATTGCCGTTACTCTTTTTGTTAGATATTACAATCGTACGTTCCCACTTGCTGCACCGCCTTTTTCGGTTGCGGAGCCGAGGCCATTTCAATATAAAGCAGATAGTCTTTTTAGCATTCAATTGGATCAAAATGGTGTCGCTAATTTTTTACCAACTAAAAAAGGTTTTTATCATTTTCAATTGGATACAACAAAGCGAATTGGGTTGACCTTATATAACTTTTCAGAGACGTTCCCTGAAATAAAAAAAGCGGAAGATTTAGTCCCTCCATTAAGATTTATTACTTCCAAACAGGAGTATGATGATTTAACAGTTAGTGCAAACCCGAAAGCAGCGATAGAAAAATTTTGGATGAACTGTACAGGTAACCAAGATAGGGCAAAAGAAATTATTCGCAAATATTATAACAGAGTTAAAGATGCAAATTTATTTTTTACTTCCTATATAGAAGGATGGAAAACAGATAGAGGAATGATTTATTTGATATATGGTGCGCCCAATGTAATTTATCGCACAGCTTATGCAGAAACGTGGACGTATGGAGAGGAAAATAATATTAATTCATTGAGCTATTCTTTTTCAAAAATAGATAATCCTTTTACAGATAACGATTATACATTAGAGCGTTCGGCTGTTTATAAACAAAATTGGGGAATGGCAGTGGATATTTGGCGACAAGGAAGAACGTATTTACAAGATTAACACACTTCGACTCCGCTCACCATAAATTCATTCGAAGACTTTTTATTTTTACGATTAACTTAGTTAAAATTATGCAAACGAAAGAACAAAAAAGAGAAGAAGAAAGTTTAATTTTTGGTATACGACCAATCATTGAATCAATAAATGCGGGAAAAGAAATTGATAAATTAATGATTCAAAGCGGGCTGAAAGGGGAATTGGTAAGCCAGTTAATGGGTTTGTTGAAACAACGAAATATTGCATTTCAATATGTTCCGGTAGAAAAATTAAATCGATTGACTTCCAAAAATCACCAAGGAGTTATTGGTTATATTTCATCTATCAGTTATCATAAAATTCAGGATGTGCTGCCGGGAGTATTTGAAGCAGGGAAAGTGCCTTTATTATTGATCTTAGATAGAATAACAGATGTGCGTAACTTTGGTGCGATTGCCCGTACTGCAGAATGTTCAGGCGTTAATGCTATTCTAATTCCTTCTCGTGGAAGTGCTCAAATAAATGCTGATGCTATTAAAACATCTACCGGTGCTTTGCAAAAAATTCCTGTTTGTAAAGAAGAAAATTTGAAAGCGACAATTGATTATTTACATGAATGCGGACTTCAAATTATTGCCTGTACCGAAAAAACGACTGATTATTATTTTCAAATAGATTTCACTGTCCCAACAGCAATTATTATGGGTTCGGAAGAAGATGGAGTGTCTGAAGATGTTTTGAGAGCAGCTGATGATTTAGTAATGATTCCAATATTAGGAACAATATCTTCACTTAATGTTTCAGTCGCTTCAGGAATTCTACTTTATGAAGTAATCCGGCAAAGATCTTATTGAGTTTTTTATAATATGAATGAAACAGTGATCCATAAACTGAATTCTGAAAAGATCACTATTTGGCTGATCATTCTGACTGCTGCAATTCTTCGTTTTTTTAATCTTGGTGAAATGTCTTTATCAAACGATGAATTAAGTTCATTGGTACGGGTGAGGTATGATTCATTTTCTGAAATGATTTCAAATGGCGTCTATATTGATTTTCATCCGGCCGGATTACAATCA
>JAYVZC010000192.1:0-4217 GCA_043783695.1 Bacteroidota bacterium | reverse complement strand
AAGAGTTGAAAGAGAAAAAATCGGAAGCGGGAATTATTATTGTTTCCGCTAAAAATTCTTTGGACGATAAATTAAAAGGATTGGAATTGGGTTCGGATGATTACTTGACTAAACCATTTCATCTTTCGGAATTAAATGCACGAATAAAAGCAATTGTACGAAGAAAAAGTTTTGATGGAAAAAATGAAATATTGCTAAACGAAATAAAAATTGATTTGCTTTCAAGATCTGTTTATGTTAAAAACAATTTACTCGCTTTAACAGCAAAAGAATACGAATTACTTCTGTTTTTTATTTCAGCGAAAAATAAAGTGATAACAAAAAATGCAATTGCAGAACATTTGTGGGGCGATGACATGGATCAAAGCGATTCTTATGATTTTATTTACACCCACATCAAGAATTTAAGAAAAAAAATGCTAGAGAAAGGTTGTGAAGATTATATCAAAACGATTTATGGAATAGGTTATAATTTTTCTACTCAATAAGAAATGAAATTATTAAACAAAACCAGTATCTATTATTTACTTTTTGCATTGCCTGTTTTTGCGATCTGTTCGTTTGCACTTTACAATTTAATTTCTACAGAAATTATAGATAACCTTGACGAATCACTGGTAAAAGAAAAAATTAAGATCGAAGAGAGAATTAAATCCGGAAAAAACGTAAGCGATCTGTATGAATCCATGAGTTTGTTACCGACTACCTTGTTAAGAAAAGAAAATGACTATCAATTTTCAGATACCATTATGTATGACAGTCTGGAAGAAGAGATGCTTCCTTTCAGAGTTTTAAATACAGTTATAACGGATGGCAAAAATAACTATCTGTTTGAAACTCACGAATCCTATATAGAATCTGACGATCTAATAACAAGTATTTTATACCCTGTTTTAGGCCTTTTTATTGTTTTGTTATTGGGATTCTATCTTATCAATTGGTTTATTTCAAAAAAATTATGGAAACCATTTTATAAAACATTAGAACAGCTGAATCAATATAAAATAACCGAATCATCTGAAAAATTTAATCCTACATCTATTCAAGAATTTTCAGAATTGAACAAAACATTGAGTACGATGACAGAAAAAATACATTCTGATTATATCAGTCAAAAACAATTCATTGAAAATGCTTCACATGAAATCCAAACTCCATTAGCAGTTATCAAAACAAAAATTGAATTACTAATCCAATCTACTAATTTGAATGAAAATGACATACGAATCATTCAATCAGTTTACAATGCCAGCAATAAACTGTCGTCTTTAAACAAGGCCTTATTATTACTTTCCAAGATAGAAAACAATCAATTTAAAAATCTCGAAAAAATAGAATTTAAAACGTTGCTGGAAAAGACATTGGAACATTTTGAAGATCTAGCTGAATTAAAAAAAATTCGAATTGAAAAAAATTATTCTTCAGCTCCAAGCATAAAAACAAATCCGATATTGGCTGATATCCTAATCAGTAATTTAATTCAAAATGCTATTCGACACAATGTGAAAGATGGAACTATTAAAATTGGTTTGTCAGAAAATACTCTTTCTATTTCCAACACTAGCAATTCTAACATTGAAAACACACAAGAATTATTTAATCGTTTTCATAAAAATGAAGCTTCGACAGAATCTATTGGTTTGGGATTAGCTATTGTGAAAGAAATTTGTGACAACTACAAAATTGCAATAAAATATTCCTGTAGTAATAAGGTACATAAAATAGAACTTATTTTTTAACTATATATACAAATGAAAAAGGGTTTCAAACCTTAAAAGTTTGAAACCCCTTATTTTATACCGTGGGAACTACTGGGTTCGAACCAGTGACCCTCTGCTTGTAAGGCAGATGCTCTGAACCAGCTGAGCTAAGCTCCCGAAAATCCATTTATTTCTAAACGGGGTGCAAATATATATACTTTTTAGAAAGGACAAAAGGTTTTCCTGTTTTTTTTGAAAATAGGAAAAAGACCTCCCTATAGCACTTCAAGCATTTATAACACTCTTTATAAGTGGCATCACATATCCCCATCTTTGCTGGATTAACTTTCATTGATTGTTATGTGCTTATAAAAATAGTAGTGGAACTATTATTTTAAAGTAAATTTACAGGGTGAAAAAAACACAAATAATATATAACTATCTGATTTACAGAATAAAATGCATAAATGAACACGGAGTGCATTCTCCTTTTGTGTTTGAATTATTGCTAAGCACTATTTACAATAGAAAAGCATTTTATTCCTATGGGCCAATTGAAAATATCAGACAAAACATGCTATCTTTAAAGCAAAAGGTTAATTGTGTTGATTTAGGTGCAGGTTCTAATGTGCAAAATAAAGTTTCAAAATCGATTTATGAGATTGCCGGTACTTCTGCAAAACCTGCAAAATATGCCCAATTATTATTTCGTTTGATCAATCATTTTCAACCTTCAACTATTTTAGAATTAGGAACATCTTTAGGAATTAGTTCGGCTTATATGGCTGCTGCCAACTCAAAATCTAAGCTCGTTACTATTGAAGGGTGTGAAGAAATAGCTAAGGTAGCAACACGAAATTTTGAAAAATTAAATTTAAAAAATATCGAACAAGTTATTGGAAATTTTGATGAGGTATTGCCAACTGTTTTAATGAGAGTAAATCAATTGGATTTTGTTTTTTTTGATGGAAATCATCGGAAAAAACCCACACTAAATTATTTTAAACAATGTATAGAGAAAGCTGTAGAAACGAGCATTTTTATTTTTGATGATATTTACTGGTCATCCGAAATGAAAGAAGCATGGGAAGAAATTAAAAGCAATGAAAGGGTTACTGTTTCTTTAGATTTATTTTACATGGGAATTATTTTTTTCAGAAAAGAACAAGTGAAGGAACATTTTGTGATTCGTTATTAATATTGTACGGATAGCGAATATTTCGAATCTGTGTGTTTGCTGTGTTTAATTAGTAAATTTGTAAATATTATTAAATAGATTTTTTTAAAATTAGATTCGTAAAATTCGTTTTTTTATTCGTTATCTGTACCCATGAAATCAATCATTGAATTGTCAAATATTGCAAAAGCATATAAAATTGGGACCGAAGAAATTCATGCGTTGCGTTCGGTTTCATTGAAAATTTCAAAGAACGAATATGTTGCATTGATGGGCCCTTCCGGAAGTGGTAAATCTACCTTAATGAATATTTTAGGTTGTTTAGATAGTCCGTCCGAGGGAGAATATATATTAAATAATTTAGCTGTTGCAAAAATGCTGGACAATGATTTAGCGGAGGTGCGTAACAAAGAAATTGGTTTTGTGTTTCAATCGTTCAACTTATTACCACGTTCAACTGCTTTGGACAATGTAATTCTTCCATTGATATATGCAGGATATAGTAAAGCTGATAGAATAAAACGCGGAAAAGAAGTGTTGGAACAAGTTGGTTTGGGCGATCGTATTATGCATAAACCAAATGAACTTTCTGGAGGACAACGTCAGCGTGTCGCCATTGCCAGAGCTTTAGTAAACAATCCTGCAATTATTTTAGCCGATGAGCCAACAGGAAACTTGGATTCAAAAACATCGATAGAAATTATGGGCTTATTCGAAGAAATCCATAAAAATGGGAACACCATTATTTTAGTAACGCATGAAGAAGAAATTGCGGAACATGCACATCGCATTGTTCGATTAAAAGATGGAATAGTGGAAAAAGATTATAAAAATGAAACTATTATTACTTTGAACAATCGGCTAGTTCATTAGTTCATTTGTTCGGTGGTTTATTAGTATTAAATAAAACACAGAAAACACGCAGATTCGTAATTCGTTAAAATTCGTAATTCGTAGGATTCATGACAATGAAAATATACACAAAAACAGGTGACAAAGGGCAAACTTCTTTGCTTGGCGGAACACGTGTTCCCAAACATCACATTCGAATCGAATCTTACGGAACAGTGGATGAACTAAATTCTTACATCGGATTAATTCGAGATCAAGAAATTGATGAACACTCAAAAAATATCTTAATAGAAATTCAAGATCGTTTATTTACCATCGGTTCTTCACTTGCTTCTGATCCTGAAAAGTCTAAGATGAAAATCCCTGATTTAAAAGAATCGGATATTGAATTGTTGGAAAAGGAAATGGATGAAATGGACAAATCACTGCCTGTAATGAAATCCTTTGTATTGCCTGGTGGACATACCACTGTTTCTTATTGCCATATT
>JAYVZC010000191.1:0-4219 GCA_043783695.1 Bacteroidota bacterium | reverse complement strand
CAGAGGTAACAAGTTTTATGTAGCCTAACGCAGCCCTCAGTATCCAGTCAGCTATCAGTTGTCAAGAGTTATGCACTAAATGCATCAATGTCCCCAATATGTCCTACCTATAGGTTCCGCTTCTATTTGAGAACAAATACTATGTCCGATAGCGCTGTAAACTCTTGTGGCTTTCCAGTATACTGAAATTTAATTATGAGGTCTTTCGGCGACCTTCTCGTGAACTCATCTAAAAATGAATTTATGGCAGGAGTAAGTAAGTCTAAATTGCGCTTCAATTTCCATGAATTACTAAAATCTTCTGCATCAATCAATACAAGGTACAACCTATTTTCAGAACCAAAACGCATTTCGCCTTGGTTCTCATAAAGCCATTTGGCAAGTTCTTTAGGGTTTTTTATAGACTCTAATACGATACTCATGTTTTCATCTTTCAATTTTGTTAATGCTTCAGTTGTTGACTTGTCATTTCGGTCTCTAAACTTTTCCTTTATTTCGTAATAAATATCTGAAGCCGCGGCAGTTGTATCAAAATCAATATTCAATCCTCTTGCTTTCATTTTCAAATATGTTAATTCAACGGGAAAACCTTTTGTGCGTCGTTGTTGTTTCAGGTATTCGGCTGGGAAATAGGTTACTTTTAAATCGAATGGTATGTTATTAATGAAGAAATCAACACTTTTAATCTGCCCTACTGTCGGAAGCACTATAGGATGCAATTTGAAAATGTGTTCAATCAAAATACTTGACCAATGATTGTACCAACTATTTAAAACGTAACCTTGGACAGCAGGATTGATTTCTGTCTCAAATTTTGACAAAAGCTCATCATAAGACTGTATGACTTTTACATATTGACTAATAAGGTACTTGTCTAGTGAATTCTGATAGTCACCACCCCATTCAAATGATTTGCGTTTGAATAGTTCTGAAACAAGTTTTTTAATATCAATAGATTGCAGGATTTTTTTATTTTTATCGCGAATATATTCATCAAGAATTTGATGAGATTTGCTAACGTCTTTTCGAAGAATTTCGAATAACTCTATAAATTGCCTTTTTATTGCAGTTTCAATAAGGGTAATGTTATTTTTTTTACAAACTCTGCAATAAGTTCTTTGCGGGCGATAGATTTTGTTTTGAGCCATAACTGGCCAATCATGTCACGATTAAACTCTTCAAGATTATCGCTGTCATGCAGTTTTTCCCAGTATTTATAATCTTTCATTTTTAATGTTTATCCTGTTCTTGTAATTTTGAATATTATTAATCCACAAATGACAGCTGAGGTATAGAGTTTGACCATCCAGGTATTTCAGCAAGTTCGTGCTTAAACGACAGATCAATATTCGTATTTCTTAAAACCAGAACATAATCTGTCTTCATAGCACCTTTACGGTTGTCTTGAACTACAGAGGTAGCTGAATATTCCAAAGGGAAAGTGCCAATAATTTCAAGTCTGCTGTTGTCCTTAACGATGTCAAGAAACTTCCAGCTTTGCTTATCTCGGGCGTTAAAGTATAAGAGCATCATTCCGTCATCTTTTAAGACTCGACTTGATTCGTCAATTAATTTTTTCATATCTCCTAAATATTGCACTTTCTTCTTATTTCTTTCTTTAGCATTTGATACTATGATTTCCTTCTCAAAATTTACTTTCGCATTCAATATGCTGTTCCATAGTTCGCTCAATTCAAGATAAGGGATTCTGTCACTGTGAGGCGGATCAGTGCAAATCAAAGTCACTGACTTATTCGGCATATTAACCATTGTTTCTAAGCAATCTGAGGTTATGATTGCCGCACCAGAATTATTATCAAGCAATGTTTCCAATGACTCTTGAATAAGAAGCGGACGAGTATCAATTTCAAGTAAAGTTTTATGCAATTTATTTGCTCTGCTTTTAAAACAATTCCAGACGTTAATTTCAAAATGCAATTTTGGCCGCCAAAATCCAATTACCCAACTACCAACCTCGATCTTATTGGAAATCAGATTCTTTGTTTTACCTCTACCTGTAATTGCAAATACCATGTTCGACATCTGACCAGAAGACGATGTCAACGTTAACAACAATGCTCGTTTCAAATTAATTGGATACTTTGATATTTCATTAAGAATTAAGTCGATATTATGTAAGGCTCTTTTAGTAAATAAATCATAAATCGTCATACTTGTTTTTGAGTTGATTCGTGAATTCGTATAGAACGTAATATCTCTAATGTTCTTGACTTCATATTGATCGAATGATTTAAATAATTCATAGTCTGCAGATGTCGGCGCGAGTTCAATACGACTTCTCCCGGATTCCGGTTTGATCCAGACATTTTTTATGAATTCATTTTCCCATAAATAATGAGAGGCAATTTTTTTATCAGTAGTTCTGTACGTGTTAAGAATATATTCTTTAATATTTTTTTCAATGGAATTTATGGCAGCAATATATTCAGAAGGATCAGGCAAGGTTAATAGAAATTTTGTATGCTCTATGGAAAATGGATTAACATCAATTCCGATAAAACGTCTATTGCGAGTTAAACATTCACGGCTTATCAAACCCGACCCAAGAAAAGGGTCTAAAACAATATCAGATTCCTTTGAAAATTGTTCTATAAAATATGCAATGCTTTCGGTTGGTTTCTTACCCCAGTATTTATGAAATGAATAAATGCCTTTATAGGCAGCTGGCTTATTAATATCTGCTATAGTTTTTGATTCGATGTCAAACAATGTTTGTTGCATTACTCACCTATGGTTTAATATATAATTACTACTTATCGATTTCATAATGTGCTCAGAAATTTTAAATAGCTGACACATAAAGATATTCTCTGTGCTTTGGGAGACACTCTTTCAATATTTAGACTATGTCATTTTATCCATGATAATAAACCATAATGACTTTTTGGCCCTAACTTGATGAAACGAGAATCAAGTGATAGCCAAAGTTCTAAGATTTTTATGGAATTCATATTATTGCAAGATTCAATATTTACAATTTTCAAAAGATTAGTAATCAGTTCAGGTCTTTCATTATTTTTTAAATAAATAGCGATGTCAGCTAATATGGAATTTATATTATTTGGTTTAAAATCTTGTTTTTTTAGTTTCCTTAATTGGATTTTAGTATTAGAGATTTCGAACCGATTATCTGAGTGAGATAAATGTGTTATTTGATTCAGCAAATTTATATAACGATTTGGGTACAGTCGATCCACTTCATTAATTAGGCGTTGAGAGTTCATAGTACCACTTTTCTTAATTATATTATAACAAGTGTCTCGAAGTGAAAAATAATATCCACAATCATAATATAGCTTGTACCATTTGTAACCCCATGATTTGAGTCCATACATCCCTTTGCCGTATGAGTCAAAGTTCTTAGAAAGAGAAAGGATCGTTCTAACACTTTCACAGGGCGTACTAGTTAGAAGTTTTTTATTTTTAAGAATAACATTGCATAGTTCTTTATAATGAACAGGCCTTTTGCTTGTCAACAGAAACATCTCGGTTATCTTAACTATACTAGTGGACTTAATAGACATTTTTTCGTAATGACATTTACTTTCTTTTCAATATGAAATATGAATATAATTTGTTGTATTTATAACTCCCTTACAAGTAACACGGGGAACTTACAAATTCGTAACATATTACGAAGCATAGAATATCATCACTAACTTTTAAAAACAAGAACTTATTACTGGATAAGTTTTTATCTTTATTGAACAACTGCTTGCAGTATTTTTGCGTGCAAAACGCACATAATCGTGATACATTTCTCACCATGACAATGCGTATGAAACGAATTGGAAGAAACATATCGATCCGGACTTTGATTCCGCGATTCGTACGTTTCTATTCTATATTCACTTAATACCTGAATCTTGCACTTAATTGATATCTTGCGGGCTTTTGCCCGCTGTTTATAGGGATTTCTCGTGCAAGAAATTTCTTGCACGAATCACTTATCAGGTTAAGCGAAAAAAACGATCAAAATGTCAAAGCCTGCATTGATTAAGGCTGAAAACGCTCACATCACGAAAAGAGTGTAGGATTCAGGTAATAATGCATTTAATACTGGCATCCCGAGATTGTATTCAGCTAGTATTTCAGCGACCGGCTTGATTTCCATCAACCAACACCTTTACAATAGTCATTCACATCTGCAGATGCCAGTATACACATAGGGACATTGGAAAACAACATAGGGGACGTT
>JAYVZC010000190.1:0-4220 GCA_043783695.1 Bacteroidota bacterium | reverse complement strand
GTGTGGACATTGACCACGCTGAACGTATGCGTACCGCATTGGCAAAGCATAACGCTGATTTGGTTGCGGAAAATTACAAATACATAATGCAGATTACAGGCGACAATGATGAAGGCAAAAGGGAATTAGATAATTTCATTAATCCCGAAGAAAGATATCCAGTAATTGCAACTACATCTGAATTAATGACAACGGGTGTAGATGCTCAAACCTGTAAAGTAATTGTGTTGGATGCGAATATTAATTCAATGACCAAGTTCAAACAAATTATTGGACGAGGAACTCGAATTAACGAAGAGTACGGAAAATTATATTTCACCATTCTTGATTTTAGAAACGCCACCGATTTATTTGCCGACAAAAATTTTGACGGTGATCCAATTAGAGTGAAACCAGTTACGCAAGACGAAGATTTATCATTGGTGGTAATTGAAGAAGAAGAAGACACAGTTACCGTTTTAGATGAAGCAACGGGTGAAGAAATTATTTTTGAAAAAGCAATAATTCGTTATCCTGATGGCTCACAGCTCCAAGGCGATTGGATTTTTAAAGACCCAAAAGTTTACAGAGAGAAAGTTTATGTAAACGGTGTAAACGTTTCTGTTTTGATAAGTCGTGAATTACATTTTGACCAACACGGAAGACCCATAACAACGAGTTTAAAAGACCACACCAAAGAAATTATTAAAGAGCAGTTTGCTTCCTTAGATGATTTCCTAAACAAGTGGAAAAATTCAGACAGAAAAGAAGCAATCATTGCCGAACTCATCGACCAAGGCGTAATGGTTGAAGCCTTATATGAAGCCGTTGACAAGCAAGTAGATTTATTTGATTTGATTTGCCACCTTGCTAACGACAAACCACCAATGACTAGAAAAGAAAGAGCCAACAATGTGAAGAAGCGAAACTACTTTACAAAATATGGCGAACAAGCAAGAAATGTTTTAGAAGCCCTGCTGGACAAATATGCAGACCAAGGCATTGAAAATATGGAAAACATTCAAATTTTGACCGTTCCACCAATCAGCGAATTTGGTTCAGTAACGGAAATCATAAAAGTATTTGGTAGTCGTGAAGCTTATGACAAAGCAATCAATGAATTAGAAAACGAACTTTACAAAGTAGCATGATGAAGATACCATTGAAAATAATTCCGCTTGATTTGTCGGAACAGTATAAAACTGGTTTCGACAAAACATTGAAACAAAGTTTTGAAAAGTTGCATGACAGTGAGTTGAGTATGGAAACATTCAGTTTTTATACTTCCGTGTCTGCTGTTTTCTCCTCTAAAATTGAAGGTGAGGATATGGAACTTGATTCATACATCAAGCACAAACGCTTTGGCACAAAGTATCAACCCAACTACACAAGAAAGATTGACGATTTGTATGATGCTTATTTGTATGCTCAAAAAAATAAACTAACTCCACAAACACTTGAACAGGCACATGCACAATTGACCAAACACATTTTGCAGAAATCACAACAGGGAAAATTCAGAACGGGAAATATGTTTGTTGTAACCAAGGACGGCAAGATTGAATATGTAGCCGCAGCACCCGACAAGGTTAAAGCCGAAATGAATAAACTGTATGCTGATATTGAAACCTTGCTTGCAACCGATTTGAGTTTTGATGAAGTTCTCTTTTTCGCTTCGTTGTTGCATTTGGTGTTTGTGAAAATTCATCCGTTTGAAGATGGCAACGGCAGAACTTCACGACTGTTAGAGAAATGGTTTCTTGCACAGAAATTAGGAGACAAAGCATGGTTCATTCAGTCAGAAATAAATTACTACTCACAACATCAAACCTATTACACTAACATCAGGCATTTAGGTTTGGAGTATGAAGAATTGAAATATTCAGAAGCATTTCCGTTTTTGCAAATGCTTCCCAACGCTATTAACTACAAAGGATAAAACAATATGAGCAACATAGGCGGAGTAATAAAATCCATCAGAGATATTTTTAGAAAAGACCCTGGCTTGAGCGGAGACGCACAACGCATTGAACAATTGGGCTGGATGATTTTCTTAAAACTGTTTGACGATAAAGACAAGGAGAGAGAAATACTTGATATAAAATACAAATCACCCATTCCCACAGAATTGCAATGGCGTAATTGGGCAGAAAATGACGAAGGCATTACTGGCGATGAACTCATTCAGTTTATCAACAACAAACTTTTTCCGCAATTAAAGGAACTGGCAGTTACAGCCGACAACCGCTTGGGCCTTATCATCCGCAATATTTTTGACGGAACAAATAATTATATGAAAAGCGGAACAACCTTTCGCCAAGCCATTAACAAACTCAACGAAATAGATTTTAACAGCAGCAAAGAGCATCATATTTTCAATGCCATTTACGAAGATATTTTGCAAGGTCTTGCCACCAAAAAAGACACAGGCGAATTTTATACACCAAGAGCTGTAACGCAGTTTATAATTGATATAGTAAACCCTAAATTGGGCGAAAAAATTACAGACCCTGCTTGTGGAACAGCTGGTTTTTTGGTGTGTGCCATTGAACATTTGCGTAAACAGGTAAAAAATGTTGCCGACCGCAAAAACTTACAGGAAACCATTACGGGCACAGAGTTAAAACCATTGCCGTTTATGTTGAGTGTGGTAAACCTGATAACACACGACATTGAAGTACCGCAAATTTTAAATACCGATGCACTCAGCCGTGAACTTACTTCGTTACGCCAAGCCGACAAAGTAGATATTATCGTTGCCAATCCGCCTTTTGGTGGTGTGGTGGGTGATGGTATGGAAACAAATTTTCCTTTGAACTATCGCACCAAAGAAAGTGCCGATCTGTTTTTGATATTGTCTATTCAATTGCTAAAAGATGGCGGACGAGCAGGTATTGTATTGCCCGATGGCAGTTTAACTGGTGAAGGAGTAAAACAACGTGTACGACAAAAACTGTTGGAAGATTGCAATGTGCATACCATTGTGCGATTACCTCAATCTGTTTTTGCTCCTTATGCCACAGTAAACACCAATCTTATATTTTTTGAAAAAGGTAAAAAGACCAAAGACATTTGGTATTACGAGCATACCTTGCCCGAAGGAGCCAAAGCCTACAACAAAACCAAACCTATTCGTATTGAAGAATTTGATACCATAAAAAATTGGTGGGAGAAAAGAGAAGAAAGCGAAGTGAGCTGGAAAGTTTCTATGGATACCATTATTGAACGCAATTATGATTTGGATATTAAGAATCCGAATAAGGTAGTGGAAGAAGTGGTTTATGATAGAAAAGCTATTATTAAAAAATTAGAAACCAATCAATTAAAAATTTCTGAAATCCTTAAAGAATTAAAAGCACTTTAATATGCCTTTTGTAAAAGTTTATATTCATTTTGTATGGAGTACAAAAAATAGAGTACCCTTTCTTGCTACTAAAGAAATGAGACAAAAAGTTTGGCAACACATGAGGGACAATGCTAAAGAAAAAGGGATATTTATTGATTTCATAAATGGTTATACTGACCATTGTCATTGCCTTGTTTCTTTTGGTATTGATCAAACTATTCAGAAAATTATGCAATTGATTAAAGGAGAATCTTCATTTTGGATAAATAGGAACGATGAATTGCTCCCATTTTTAAATGGGAGCAAATTTGAATGGCAAGATGAATATTTTGCAGTTTCAGTATCAGAATCTATGATTGATAAAGTTAGAAATTATATTAAAAATCAGGAAGAACATCATAAAAAAAAATCTTTCCAGGAAGAGTATGATGAATTTATTTCTAAATATGGATTTCAGAAATTTAAAGATTAATAGTTTGGCTAAAGCCAACAATGGAATGAAATATTTTATCCTCCAGATAAATCTGGAGGCAATTCAAAATCTGGAGGCAATTCAAAAGCATTAGGAAATTTAAATAAAACAGGCAATTCAATAGCCCCCATTTTTAAATGGGGGTTTAAATAAATTCAATTAAAAAAGGCTTTAGCCAAATAGATTATATACATAATGACAATATTAGAGCTATTCAAAAAAGTACATCCTTCAGTATTGGCTGCCAAAATGATTTTTAAACCCTAACTCCGCTGCGAATTTACGTAAATATTAAAATTTATAGGCCAGAATTTGTTATTCTGGTTTTTTTATTCTTATTTTACTTTACGTAAGTACGTAATTTTATGTCCAAATGAGCAGAATTTCTAAATACATTCATCCCCAATGGGCTTTGGCTCATCG
>JAYVZC010000189.1:0-9917 GCA_043783695.1 Bacteroidota bacterium | reverse complement strand
TGTAGATGTCCACATAATCGGGCCAATTGAACGTAATTGCCCAACCTAAATGTTCATTACAACCCATAGCCGGAGAAATCATTCCCGGAACCAATGCTCCATAAATATTCAAGCCTTCATCGCTACACAAATGTGCCTCATACCAAGATGCACTACCTTCAAGTGGAACATGAGGATTGATTAATAAATAAGTTGCGCTGTCGGATGTGATATGCTGATTCATTGCAATACCATTTGAACCGGCACTTGCATTAAAAATATAATCATCGGGCTTTCCTTTGATAATAGATTCAAGTGCTGTAGGGGTTCCCACCATACTTGTTAGAATTACTATGTAGCCGGTAATAATATCTTTTGGATTAATCGGAAAAATATTTTTGAGTTTAATTTCTTTCGGATGTTTTGCCGCATAGGAATTAATTCCATCGGCATAAGCTTGCAAAGTCTTTTTATAGTTACGACTTAAATCACTTTCGTACTTTTCTTCAGCAATTTCTTTTGCTTTGATAAAACGTACAAAATAATCGGAAATGGCTCCATCTTTTCCGGTAAGTTCACCTACTCTAGCTTTGGTAGTAATAAACATTATTTGTATATGTTCAAAATCGTCTTCACAATGCGCCCAGGCTAAACCATAAGCAACTTCGGCATCGGTGGTAGCAAATATGTGAGGAATTCCAAATGTATCTCGAGCAATTGTTACATTTGCCGGAGAAATTTGGGCAATAGAAACTTGCGTTAAAAATGCCAGAAAAAAAGAATAAAAAATGCGTTTTATCATTACGGATACTTAATTCGTAAAATTAGCAAAATCTATGGATTTTATTAAGGGTTTAAAAACAATTTTTTTAGCCGTTTTCTCACAAAAAACGATAAATTTACATTCAAATATTTTCGATGAAGGCACAAGAAAATGAGCAGATTGCTTTTAAATGGTTTGAAGCTTTTAATACCCATAATTTGGAGCACCTATTGTCGCTCTATCACAATGATGCAAAACATTTTAGTCCTAAATTAAAAATCAGAAAACCCGAGACAAATGGATTAGTTTGTGGTAAAAATGCTTTAAGAGATTGGTGGCAAGATGCATTTGAACGTTTGCCTTCATTGAATTATCAGGTTATTAGTTTAACAGCAAATGAAGAGCGTGTTTTTATGGAGTATGTCCGAAAAGTAGAAGGAGAAGAGGCTATGTTAGTTGCTGAAATTTTAGAAGTAAAAGAAGGATTAGTTGTTGCTTCCAGAGTTTATCATGGATAAAAAATATGCCACAGATTCACAGATTAAATTTTTAAAATAAAAATCTGTGAATCTGTGGAAAAATCGAGAATCATCTTAACATTTCAAGACATTTCCCAAACGGGTCTTAAACATAACATTTCTAAGTTCCGAAAGATATTCAAACTTAAAAAAGTTACGCATGATACGAAGCTCGAGTTTTTTATCAAGGACCATTCCGCACTTTTCACTTTTCAATAATTTATAATATTCCAACTTTCCATCTGCATTAATTTTAATGATTACCTCCACATAAAACGATTCGCAATTTGTGCAATTTAGCTCAATCATATTTTCTGATTCTATAACCTGATAATCAGAAACCAGCCAATTATTTTTTATTGAATTCCAAATAGCGGATTGTTTAGCAGAAAGTTCATAATCATTTAAAATAGCCAATTCTACTGATGTTTCAACAACTACTTCCTGAGCAAAGTTTTTGTTTGCAAGAACTATATAGAAAATAAAAATATAAAAAAAATATCTCATTGTTTATTCAATTACTACTTGCTGACCATTAAATTCTATTTGAGAACCAACAATTAATTTATTACGTTTTCTATGTTCAACTTCTCCATTTACCTTCACCAAACCTTCATCAATAAAATTATTTGCCTGAGCACCATTTTCGCACCAACCCATTGCTTTTATCAATTGATTTAGTTGAATAAATTCTCCTTTAATCTTAAAACTTTCCATTTATAATATTTAAAACAAAAGTAACAAAAAGCAATAATGTTTTATCTTTGTATTATGAATAAAGATGAACAATTTGAAAAGCTAAGAGTGCAACTTCAAAAAGAAAAAGAGTGGCCAACAATTTATATGTTTAAATTTATTATTCCTGCTGATAATAGAAAAATAGCCTTGGTTGAATCTAAATTTTCGGATGAAGCAACCATTACTCAAAAAGAATCGGCAAACGGGAAATACATAAGTATTACTGTTAAAGAAGTTATGCTGGATGCGGATTCCATCATAAACAAATACAAGGAAATGAATGGAATTGAAGGATTGATTTCGTTGTAATACCGAAAGCATATATGTTTATGAGTCCAATCCCGCATATGTGCATATACGTCAGGATAAGCAGCAAGTTTAAATTCCAATTTTTTAGCATTAATCCTGTCTTTTAGCATGTCATAGACACAATGAGTTTTTATTTGTTCAATCATTTTCTTGTCGCTTTTTTGGTGATGAAGATACTATTGCCAAGTAACTCATAATATTCTTAAGAATGATTTAGGTGTTTGTCTCTGTCTGTTCGGGCTTTTCGTTTACGTTCATTGGCTTGTGCATCTATTACGGGAATGTCTTACAGCCGTACTTTGAGTTGTTGCTTTTTACCAATCAATACTTCTTTGTTCAAAAATTTATTTTTGAACAATACAACACTCAACTTAATAATATGAATTTTAATTGCCGCTTGCAATGGAGATTTAAACCCGTGCCGGATTTATATATTGTTTATACCAACAATTACAACTCTATTGATATGACCAAGAAAAACAAGGCTTTGGTAATAAAATTAATTTATTGGATAAGTGCTTAGATTTGGAATGTATATATTATTAAAATAATTTCTACCTTTATAGTATGTATAAATTTATCAACCTCTTTTTTTTATCGCTGTTTTTGAATTCAACTATGTTATCTGCACAAGAAACAAATGAAGGCGAAACACCAGTAAGTCCTGACAAACCAAAATCTTTAAAATTAGGTTTATATGTTGGTTCTTACTTCGCCAACAAATATACGGCAGGCGCTTACGATGGTTATGGTTTTGATTTGGATGGTATAAGAAATGTAACTTTTGAAAAAAGTTATATGTATGAAAAAATTATCAATCAATATGGCGGTGGATACGGACAAGTAGACCAAATTGCTCAAGCTTTAGGAGTTAATTCTACTGCAGATTGGTCTTTCACAAAAGAGGATATGCCTGTGAACATGCGTTATACTCCTTCTTTTTTATTGGGATTACAATGTCGCTATTCTGTTGATGGAAAAAATGCTATTTCTATAAATTTAAATGCGGCCAAATTAAGTGTATCAGGAAATTTCACTATTACAACCCGCCCTCCAACTGGGTCTACTCAAATAAACAACAGCATTCAAACCTTTGGAATTAAAGGTGGTGAGCAGCGTTTGATGATACAAATTGGATATAATAGAATTTTAGGAAACAACGAAAAAGCAAATCTTTTTGTTGAAGGAGGAATGAATATTACCTATTCTCAATTCGATAAAAATGAGATTATGATTAACAATCTGCACATCAATCTACTAGAATTTTATGATTACCAAGGAATACAAGCAGGTTATACTAGAAAGCCCAGAGGAACCGGATTTGGTGCTTATGCAGGTATTGGAGTAAATTTAACGATGAGTGAAAAATTTACTGTTCAATTAATTTACACTCCTTCCTACGAAGGAATAAAAATTGGCAATAATCCAAAATTAAAAATGCAAAATTCTGTAGGGTTGAGAGCATATTATAATTTCTAAAGATTCTTCAAATACTTTTTCGCTTTCACTTTAAAGAATTCATCTTCAATTGTAAAATCCTTTCTAGAAGGCAGTTTAATTGTTAGTTCAAAATAAATTTTCGCTAAAACTTTCTGATTATCTACAAGCAAAGCTTCGGCATAATAAAAATTTGCTCCAACATCACTAGGAAAATATTTCAGCGTTTTTTCCATTACTATAACCGCTCTTTTTTTATCTGGCCAAGTAAGAATTAAAGGAATATATGGCGTTTTGTAATTTAAGCCTGCTTCAAATTTCCAGCCACCACCTTGATTATACATCGAATCGATTTCAATTAACATCTTTGTATGATATAGTAACTGAGCCATTACATTATCGTCAATACTTTTCATTACTCCATTTATTTCAGCAGATAAAGCAATTGCTGATGTAAGTTCAAATCGAATTTTTCCATCTTTCGGAAATTTTTTTACTAAGTCATTGCCTAATTCAATTGTTTTTGAGTATGCTTTCTTTTTATCACTATCGGTAATGTATACAAATCGACCTTTAAAATTAAGGCATTGCAAATAATATCCACCCACTATTTTTGCATCTTTGTTTTGCTTTAACAAAGCATCAAAAATTAATATCGCTTTGTCTACATTAATTGAATTGGCTTGTAAACCAACTGCATTTTCGGAGCGGGCATTAAAATAATTAATACCTGTTTGTAAATTATTCTCTGCAAAAAGAAAAAAAGAAAATAGTATAGAAACAATTTTAATCATTCGATATTCTTTATAAAACAACAAAAATTCGCTAAAATAGCCATTTAAAACCGAATATATAAAACAAAAAAATAAGAGGAAAAAGATAAGAGTTTACATCATTCGAGTACGCTTCAACAAATAAGGCATCAGCACTTGCTCAAAGCCTTCGTTGATATCCGCTTCTACAAAATCAATTTTATATTGACCGCATTTTAGTTGCAATTCTTTTTTGTATTCGGTCATTTGTGTGAGATAGGAATTTTTTATTTCATTGGGATGCAACTTTACTTCTTCTCCCGTTTCCATATCTACAAAGCGATACGGACGGTTTTCAAAATCGAATTCTATTTCTTTTTGTTTGTCAACCACATGAAATAAGATTACTTCATGTTTTTTATGTTTCAAATGCTGCAAGGCAGAAAACAGTTCTTCCGAACCTGCCTGTCCAGCAGGAAGGTTCGCTGTTGAATCCATCATATCGCTAAAAATCATTACCAGCGAACGTTTGTGGATCCCTTCTGCTATTTCGTGCAAAGCATTTATTGCAGAAGTTTTTTTATGAACGTTAACATCATGAGCTTGAATTCTTTTCTCCAATTCGTGATACAACATTTTATGATGCAATGAGCTTGATTTTGCTGGAGTGTGTACTTCTACCGTTTCAGAGAAAATGCTTAACCCAACTGCATCGCGCTGACGTTTTAATAACTCTATCATCGCTGCAGCGCAATAAACAGAAAAAGTAATTTTGTTTTGTTTTTCTTCTACTCCCCTCTCCTTATGGAGAGGGGCCGGGGGTGAGGTGGGAAAATACATGGAAGAAGAATCGTCTATGATTAGCTGACAACGTAGATTGGTTTCTTCTTCATATCGTTTAACAAAAAGCTTTTCGGTTTTTCCGAAAAGTTTCCAATCGATGTGTTTGGTTGACTCGCCTTTATTATATAAACGGTGCTCTGCAAACTCAACACTAAAGCCATGAAACGGACTTTTATGCAAACCCGTAATAAAACCTTCCACCACCTGTTTGGCGATTAACTCTAAGTGAGTGAATTGACGGATGGGTTGTTGGTTGATAGTTTCCAAAATAGTAAGCAATTGACAGTAGGCAATTAAAAAAATAAACAAAAAAGACAATTGGCAGTATACAATTAAAAAAGAAAAAATAAACAAACAAAAAAGGCAATATACAATCAGCCTAAATTGTCAAATGTATATTGTCAATTGAATTGCACTTTTCTACAGTAATGCTTTCAATTTAGCATCTAAAACAGATTTAGGAACCGCTCCTACTTGTTTGTCGACAACTTGTCCGCCTTTAAAGAAAAGGATTGTAGGGATATTACGAATACCAAACATTGCAGAAATATTTGCGTTGTTATCTACGTTTACTTTTCCAACTACAGCTGTATCAGCGTAATCTTTTGATAATTCTTCAACTACTGGCCCAACCATACGGCATGGTCCACACCATTCTGCCCAAAAGTCTAATAATACTGGTTTTGTCGCTTTTGTTACTAACTCCTCGAAGTTTGCGTCTGTGATTTCTAATGCCATTTTTTTACGATATTAATAATGAGTGATAATTTTTGTTTTTGCTTTATAATGTCTAAAGATAAAACTGTATTTCTATATAGACAAACGAATTCTCAATTTGTTTTCAAGATTAGCTTACAATTTGTTAATTAATCCCAAAAAGGTAGCTTATCCAATAAATTAAGCCTCCTTTCGTTAAATTAAGCGTCTAATAGGAAAATAGAATTTTATATATGCTTACTATTCCAAGATACTTTTATAAAACAATCCTTTTTGTATTTTGCTCAATCCTTTTTAACCATACGAAAAGAATTAAAATTTATGATATTATCAAAAATAGAATATGACGGAAAAGAATTAAAAAGCAAAAAGTCAGACACTTTGGTGGAAGAACGATTTGCTCTAATGGTAAACAAAAGCACATACGCATAATCAAGTATACGGCTCCGCCAAAATTAACTGACGGAGTGCGCCTCTCACACCATCTCGCTCAAGCTGGACGGTTCATTAAATTGTGGAACTACTTTAAAATAATAATCGTATCGGTATTATTCCTCCACAGAAATCGTAGAAAATTTTTGGCTTAAACTCAAACTTAATTTTCTTTTGTATTCATCTTGCAACCATTTTACATAATTTTCTGTGCTTGCACAAATGCAATAGGAATATTTTTTTACTCTGTATTCAATATCTCTTTCAAGAAGTTTTGCTAATTCGGCTGCTTCAAAATAATCTTCCCCGTTTTCAAAACAAATTCTAGAATGTTGTTCAATTGCCCTGTCAATTGCAACTTTAGGTCTCAGTCCTTGTTTTGCTACCAAAGCATATTCGTCTTTCATATTAAAATCAAGATTCTCCGACTTACTAAATCTTGCTCTTAATTCCGCAGGCATTTTATAGGTGAATTGACGTTCAATTTCCTGATCGTTCCAAAGACTTTCCAAATAAAAATCTGGTGAACGAAATATATCGTGCCAGTTCACATACGAATCCCACAGCCCAAAGCGAGCTGCATTGTTTCCTAAATCAATTACATTAAAAGTTGATTTGTTTGGAAGTATTCTAGAGCCTCGACCAATCATTTGGTGGTATAAAGTCAAGGATTTTGTTGCTCTGTTGATGATAATTGTTTCAACAGTTGGTTCATCAAAGCCCGTAGTTAAAATTCCAACAGATGTTAGAATTGCATCGGGTTTTGTTTTAAACCAAGTTAATATTTCTCTTCGTTCTTGCTCACTGTTTGTATTGTCTAGATGTCGTATTTCATATCCGGCATTGGTAAATAACGAATAAACGTTTCTGGAAGTATTTATACCATTGTTAAAAATTAGTGTTTTTTTTCCTTTTGATTGTTCTTCATAAGCACCAACCAATTTCTCCTGCATCAAATAATTTGAGTATAATCTATCCGATGAACTAACCGTGTAATCGCCATCAATACCCACTTTTAAAGAACCTAAGTTTACATCGTAGCAATGTGTAGTTGCTTTCGATAAAAATCCTTTTTCAATTAAAGAAGCAATTGAATGTCCTACAATTAATTCGTTGTAGGTTTCTTTCATTGGAAGTTTAATGTTTGAGCTTAAAGGAGTTGCTGTAACGCCCAATATTACGCTACTTTCCAAAAATTTAAAAAGTTTTTTGAAGGAATTATAATGCGCTTCATCAATAATTACCAATCCAACTTGTTCAACTTCTAATTTTTCATCCTGTAGTCTGTTGTTTAAAGTTTCCACCATTGCTACAAAACACTTAAAATTCTCTTGATCCGGAAGTGTTTTTACTTTGCTGTCGATGATTTTATTTTCGACACCAAATTCGTTAAGCATATTGGAGGTCTGTGTACAAAGCTCAATGCGATGTGTTAGAATTAAAACTTTCTTACCCGTTTCTTTGATATACCGTTTGGCAATTTCTGAGAAAATAACAGTCTTTCCGCCACCTGTAGGAAGTTGATAAAGTAAGTTGTATTTCTCGGTGTGATTGTTTAAACGTTCAAAAATTTTGTCTATAGCATCCTGTTGGTAGTCATAAAGCTCCTTCCCTATTTTTTTTTCTTCTATGTCAGCGGACTCTAAAGTCATATTTTCTCAATTTCGAAATCTTGCAAAAATAGTCAATTGTTAGGTTGAAAGGAAATTCTTTTTAAGAATAATCATTCAAAATAAATCAGAAAAGAAATAATCATTTTTTATCAGGAAGATCATGATAATCTGCGTTCCATTCTTACCCTCTTCTAATTTTCTGAATGGTAATTTTTAATTCATTCTCAATAGTGTGTAGTCTGCCCATTTCGGAGCTGGTTACCAAACTAATGGAAATTCCTTTTTTGCCGGCACGACCTGTTCTACCACTTCTGTGGGTATAATATTCTAATTGCTCCGGAAGTTGATAATGGATAACGTATTGTAAATTGTCTACATCAATCCCACGGGCAGCCATATCGGTTGCGACTAATATTTGTACTTTTTCGTTTTTGAAAGCACGCATTACTTTTTCACGATCTCGTTGTTGTAAATCACCATGAATAGCTTCTGCCAAATGATTACGAGCAATCAATTGTTTTGACAACGATTGAGTTCCATCTTTCGTTTTACAAAAAACAATGCCTCTCCCCTTTCCTTGCGTTCTTAAAAATTCAAGCAACGTTTCTAATTTATCTTTTGTATCAATACACTGCACATATTGATGTTCAATATCTCTGTTCACAACATTTTTTACATCCACCACCACTTTAAAGGCATCTTCATCCATATACTGATGAATGATTTCATTTAAGGAATCAGGAATAGTTGCAGAAAATAACCAAGTATATCGTTGTCCGTTTGTTTGTTCTAAAATAGTATCGATACTTCCTTTAAAGCCCATACTTAGCATTTCATCTGCTTCATCCAATACAATTGTTTTTACATCCGTTAAGTCAATGGCTTTGCGTTCTAACAAATCAATCAATCTTCCCGGAGTAGATACCACAATATGTGTAGGGCGACTTAAATTCCGAATTTGAATTTCAATTGGCTCTCCACCATAAACTGCTTCTACAAAAATGCGGGCAGGATTATATCTTGCAACACGAAACAATTGTTTTGCTATTTGTTGTCCTAGCTCACGTGTAGGACACAATACCAATGCTTGAATTTTTGGATTCGTGGAATCTATTTTCTGCAAAAGTGGCAAACCAAAAGCAACTGTTTTTCCGGTACCGGTTTGCGCTTGACCAATAAAATCAAAACCTTCTTTCAATAAAAATGGAATTGATTTAGTTTGTATTTCTGTTGGATCAAAAATATTGTTTTCTATAAGGCCTTTTATTAAAGCCTCGGATACACCTAATTCGGAGAATGTTGACAATGTTCTTTTTTTTAATGAAGTGCAAAGATACTTGAAAATAATTCTTGCAAGGCTTAATCATAATCAATAAAGTCATTCCGTGCCACGACACGGAATCTCACAGTTGATTACTAATCTTTCTTTAATGGGGAAATTCCTTGTCGTGGCAAGGGATGACGGTACGAATGTTAATACAGGATAAACAGTCCAATATTTTGTATATTTACACTTAGTATTAATACAACTAACAAAAAAACAAATGAAATTAATTAAACTATTTTTTTCCATTTTTCTGATACTATTTGTAATGAGAACGACTAGGGCTCAACAGTTCATCAGAAAACAAGCCGGTAAAAAATTGACTTTCGTTGAAATGCAACGTCAGTTTGATGAGTTTGCTAAAACACATGATCTTTCTAAAACAAAACATTGGAAATATTACAAACGTTGGGAAAACGATATGCAATATAAAACTGATGGTAGTGGAGAACTTGCAGATCCGGCAATTTATATTGGTGAAGCAATAAAAGT
>JAYVZC010000188.1:0-9923 GCA_043783695.1 Bacteroidota bacterium | reverse complement strand
AGAATTTAATGGTTCAAACATTAGAATCTGAAGGAATTAAATTTTCAGAGATCTGCATCGACAGAACATTTGAAAAAGAGAATCAACCTACTCGTAAGCCAAATACAAGTATGTTAACCAAGTATTTGAATGGTAATTACGACTTGAAAAATTCTTTTGTAATAGGAGACAGACTAACAGATGTGAAGTTGGCCAAGAATTTAGGTTCAAAAGCAATTTTTATAAAAAATTACGATAAAGCAGATGGTTTCGAAAATGAGATCGCTCTTCAGGCAGAAAACTGGAAACAGATATATGATTTTTTGAAACTGCAGGAAAGAAAAATTTTTCAGAAGCGAATCACTAAAGAAACATCCATATCTATAGAATTGAATTTAGATGGCAAAGGAAATTCTAAAATTTCTACAGGCCTGGCATTTTTTGATCATATGTTGGAACAAATTGCCAAACACGGAAATATAGATTTGAATATTGATGCAAAAGGTGATTTGCAAATTGATGAACACCACACTATTGAAGATGTTGGGATTGCTTTGGGAGAAGCATTTTTGAAAGCATTAGGAGATAAAAAGGGAATTGAAAGATATGGTTTCCTTTTGCCAATGGACGATTGTCTCGCGCAGGTTGCACTGGATTTTGGCGGAAGGAATTGGATAGTGTGGGAAGCAGAATTTAAGCGCGAGAAAATTGGGGAAATGCCAACTGAAATGTTTTTTCATTTTTTTAAATCGTTCAGCGATGCATCAAAATGCAACTTGAATATTAAAGCGGAAGGAACAAATGAGCACCATAAAATCGAAGCCATTTTTAAAGCTTTTGCAAAAGCAATAAAAATAGCTGTCAAAAGAGATCCAAGCAATATGAGTTTACCAAGTACAAAAGGAGTGTTATAAATGAAAGTAGTAATAGTTAAATATAATTCGGGAAACAGCTGTTCAGTCGCATTTGCATTGGAACGGATAGGTGTTTCAGCTTTAATAACATCTGAAATAGATGAAATTAAAACTGCAGATAAGATTATTTTTCCAGGAGTAGGGGAAGCGAGCAGTGCTATGAAATTCTTGCGTGAGCAGAAACTGGATAAAGTTATTGTTAATCTAAAACAGCCGGTTTTAGGAATTTGTCTAGGGATGCAGTTGTTATGCGAGAAATCCGAAGAAGGCAATACGGATTGTTTAGGAGTCTTCAAACAAAAGGTGTTGAAATTCTCAGAAGCAAATAAAGTTCCTCAGATTGGTTGGAACAGTATTTCGAATTTGAATTCAGTTCTTTTTAAAAATGTGAAAGAAATGGAGTATATGTATTTTGTCCATGGATATTATGCGGAAAAGTCAGTTGATACAATAGCGAGTACAAACTATGGATTGGAATATAGTTCTGCATTGCAAAAAGATAATTTTTACGGAGTACAATTTCACCCGGAAAAATCAAGTGATGCAGGACAATTAATTTTAGAAAATTTTTTAGCCCTAAACCCCTAAAGGGACTTTAAATTTGTACTTATGGATGATACTGTTTTATCTAATTCCCCTCCAGCGGCAAGGGGCTTTGAAGTTATACCGGCAATAGATTTAATCGATGGCAAATGTGTTCGTCTTACGCAAGGAGATTATCAGCAAAAAATAATTTACAATGAAAATCCACTTGAAGTTGCAAAGCTTTTTGAAGATATCGGAATTAAACGTTTGCATTTGGTTGATTTGGACGGAGCAAAAAAAGGAGAAGTTGTAAATTATAAAGTGCTGGAAAAAATTGCTTCTCAAACAAAACTGATAATTGACTTCGGTGGAGGAATTAAAACAAATGAAACTATTAAAATTGTTTTTGACTCTGGGGCTGATATTGCAACTGTTGGAAGTATTGCTGTAAAAGACAAAGAATTGTTTTATTCTTGGATACAAAAATATAGTTCGGACAAAATTTTATTAGGTGCTGATGTGAATGAAGATAAAATTGCTATTTCTGGATGGTTAGAAAAAACAGAAATAAATATTTTCGATTTTATTCAGGAAAATATGGAAAAGGAAATTAAAACTATTTTTTGTACAGACATATCAAAAGACGGTTTGTTGCAAGGTTCAAGTGTTGATTTGTATAAAAAAATTCTTACGCAGTTTTCATCACTTAATTTAATTGCAAGTGGAGGCGTTTCATCACTTGCCGATTTGGATGAATTGAAATCAATTGGTTGTTCCGGAGCCATTGTTGGAAAAGCAATTTATGAGAATAAAATTTCCATGGATGATTTTAAAAAATATTTAAAATGTTAACGAAACGAATTATTCCTTGTTTGGATATTAAAGATGGTCGCACTGTGAAAGGTGTGAACTTCGAAAATATTCGTGATGCAGGTGATCCTGTGGAATTAGCAATTGCTTATAGCGAACAAGGAGCAGATGAATTGGTGTTTTTAGATATATCTGCAACTAATGAAAAAAGAAAAACATTGGCAGAACTAGTAAATAAAATTGCAAAAAATATAAATATTCCATTTACTGTAGGAGGAGGAATTAGTTCCGCTGAAGATGTTTATGAAATGTTGAATTCAGGAGCAGATAAGGTTTCTGTAAATACTTCTGCATTTAAGAATCCTTCATTAATCAATGATCTGGCAAAAAGATATGGTAGTCAGTGTGTAGTTGTTGCAATTGATACCAAGTACGAAAATAGTGATTGGTATGTTTATCTGAATGGAGGGAAAGTGAAGACAAAAAAAAAGGCAGCTGATTGGGCAAAAGAAGTTGTTGGTTTGGGTGCAGGCGAAATTTTATTAACATCGATGAACAATGACGGAACAAAAAATGGATTTGCTAATACGATTACTCGGCTTATTTCAGAACGTGTAAATGTTCCGATAATTGCAAGTGGAGGAGCTGGCAAATTAGAACATTTTAAAGATGTATTTATAGAAGGAAAAGCAGATGCTGCTTTAGCAGCTAGTGTTTTTCATTTCAAAGAAATTGAAATTCCGACTTTAAAAAAATATTTATACGAACAAAAAATAACAATAAGATTATGATTCCAGATTTTAAAAAATCAACAGATGGATTAATTCCAGTAATTATTCAAGACAATAAAACAAATGTAGTTTTGATGTTAGGTTATATGAATGAAGAAGCATTTCAAAAAACGAATGCAGAAAAACGTGTTACATTTTATTCACGTTCAAAAAATCGCTTATGGACAAAAGGAGAGGAAAGTGGAAATTTTTTGGAAGTAGACCAAGTTTTGTTGGATTGTGATCAAGATACAATTTTGATAAAATCGAGTCCAAAAGGAGTAGTTTGTCATACTGGGGCAGATACCTGTTTTGGTGAGGCAAATACCCCGAATTTTCTATATCAATTAGAGGAAACTATACGTAAAAGGAAGTCGAATCCGACCCAAGACTCATATATTTCCTCACTTTTTGCTAATGGGCTGAATAAAATAGCTCAAAAAGTCGGGGAAGAGGCTGTGGAGCTTGTAATTGAGGCAAAAGACAATAACGATGAATTGTTTGTAAACGAGGCGGCAGATTTACTGTTTCATTACTTAATTCTATTGTCAGCAAAGAGTTTTAGCGTTAATGATGTTATAAATGTACTCGATAAAAGGAGTAAAAAATAGCTCATTTTGGGCTTAATATTCAATTTTAGGGCAATTTTTAGACAAAAAATCTCGTTTTTTAGCCCTAATATTTAATTAATTTTCTTATAATTGGTAAAATTTTAGGGAATAAATTATCTATTATTAGAAGAAGCATAATTATTTTATGGATTTAAACAAGAGCGGTTCAGTTGAAGAAACCATTTTTACTAGCAAAGTAAATGGTATTAGAGCTGCTTTTAATGGTGTGGATAGGAAGGTTATTGTTTCGCATGTTGGAGAGCTTGATCAAGATAAAGTGAATACAATTTCAACCCTTGTGGAAACACAAATGGAGTATTTGGGTGTGAGCAAAAGTGCTATTAAAAAGATTTTTAATATTGTTATTGAAACACTTCAGAATATTTGTATCCATGGAGAAAAAGATAATAATGGTTATCAAATGACCTATTTTATTATAGGTAAAAATCAAAATGAATTTACTATATTTTCGGGAAATATTGTAAATAATAATGTTGCTGAAAAACTCAATAAAAAATTAAATGTAATAAAATCGTTCAACGATTCTGATTTAAAAAAACAATACATGGATGTTCTTTCAAATGGAGAATTGTCGGTAAAAGGTGGAGCAGGATTAGGTTTTTTAACTATTGCACTAAAATCAAATAACAATATTGATTTTGATTTTGAAATGTTAAACAAAGAATATTCTTTATTTTCGTTACAATCAAAAATATTAGGATAATATGAAGCGTTTAGAAATAACAGCATCGAATAATACTCCGCACATTATATTGGATGTAGATTCGAATATTTTTTCAATAGAAGGGAAATCTTTCCCTGAAGATAGTAAAGAGTTTTATAGACCTGTTATCGAATGGATGGATGAGTTTAAAACTACTAATCCCAAATCAATGAAGGTTCATTTCAATTTATTTTATCTTAGTTCATCCTCTATTATTTCAGTAAAACAATTTTTAATGAAAGTGGTAGATTTAAATAATTCTGGAACACAAATAACTATTGTATGGTCGCATGATGAGGATGATGATGATATTAAGAAAACCGGAGAAGATTATCAGAAACTAACAAAACTAAACTTCGAGTATAAAACAAACGACTAATTTTTTTATTAAATATATGAAAAATCTCTGTAGATAAAGCTTCAGAGATTTTTTATTTTAAGTTAATATTTTTTATTTTGAGATAAATTATTTTGCTAATAATTGAATAGATTTTTCATTTAATTTGAGATACCTCAGGAATGCATATTTGCCATTATTGATTGATTCAAAGGAATGATTAAGTTCAATCATTTTTTCTAATTTACCGGCTATTTTTATGCTTGTTGCAGTCTTAATTAATTTTAAAAAAATTATTGCGCTATGATGCTTAACTTCATCATTTTCTTCTGTAATTTTTCTTGAAATACTTCGAATATTTATCTCGGCTTGATCGTGTCGTCCGCAAATGATATTTATGACTGCTAAAAATGATTTTATTTCCAGTTCAGGGAACGACATGTTTTTAAAACTTACTTCGTTAATTAGCTTATTAAGTGTTTGCAATGTTGCAGTATATTTTTCTGCGTAAAATTCGGCACTTGCTTTATAGCAATAGAAAGAAACAAATCCACTTATATCATTTATGTCGGGTTCATGTGAGTATACATCTTCTTCATTTATTAACTCCGATTCTTTTTTCTCAAGTATAAAATATTCAATTTTAGAAATTAAAAAATGATAAATAAAACTACAATGGTTGAATAAAAAAAGAGTTTCAATGTTGGTTGAAATCAGTTCAAAATATTTAGTTGCGTTTTTATGTAATTTTAATTGATGATAGTATTCGAAATATAAAAAATTGATAACAAGTATTAGATGCTTGTAGGTTCTGTCTTCCGGGTGGGTTTCAATTATTGATAACGATTCTTTTAGCATTTCTTCTATTGTCGAATCAGTCTTCATTTCACTTTCAACTGGGCAAAATAAAGCAAAATGAGTCAGTAAAATATTTTTGTATATCTGTAAATGATGTGATTGGTATAGCCGGCAAACATTTGCCATTTCTTTTTTATATAAAACGAGAATATCAAGCGTGTCTTTATTTTTATGCAGATAATATTCTCCAAGCGTTTTGCAGAACATGGATAAAATATCTTCAGCCTTATCTTGAGCTAAAGTAAAGGCAACATGTTTGTTGTAGAGTTGAAGGTAATCGTAATTTTTTTCAGAATATAGATGAAGTTTTTTAAGTGCTTTATAAACAGAAATAAGTTCATTGGGCATGTCGTGTTCAATAAGCTCGGCTTCCAATTTTTTGAGAATACCAATTGAAGTTTCACGCTGTGTATTGTAAACTAAATGCTCAATGTTTGCTACATTTTGCAGTAATTCAATACGAGTATCGGTAGTGTTTTTGTAAAGAAATTCTTGAACCTTATCAAACAATCGCGATTTCAGTGTATAAAATGCTGCTTGTTTGAGATCTAATATTGTTAATAATTCTTCATCAGAAGTTTTTTCATTTCGATAATGATTCAAAAGCAATAAAAATTTATCTGCTTTATTTTTCTTCAGTTGATTTGAAAGGTTTAAATAATCGTTTGGCGCTAATTGATGAATAATTTTATATAGTTTCATAAGATTTATTTTACATAGTGAATGAATTTTTGTAACAATGCAATTTGAGCACTTTAATTTCTTTAAGTGTTACACAAATTTTTAAAATGTTACATTATTAACATATTTAATTCAAATAATGCCTCAAAGTTCTTCTGTTGGCTAACAAAGAGATAAGCATTTTATGCAATGTATGATTTTTTTATTTTCTGTTTGATGCATTTTTGTTTTTTTTACCGACTGAGTTTTAAACCGAATTATTTAGTTATTGAGAAGAATTGCTCTTTCTTCACTCAAATTACTTGTGATTTTTCTTTTATCTTTATCTTCATAAATCTACTTTGGATATTAGAATTGCTTTTACTTGTATTTTAGCCCCTATTTTAAATGTAAGATTTTTGCAAAAAATGGCCAAAAATAACATTTTTTATAGATTACCTTAAGATTTTTTTATGAGAATAGAAATTATATCGAAATTTTATAACATGAGTAATACCGTAATAGTATTAGTAATATTATTATTTATATGCATTGCGACAATCGTGCTATTGTATACTAGGAATAGTATTGTTCGTAAAAATATAAATTCTGATAAACATAAATTAAAGGAAGAGTTAGAAAGAATTTTAATTTCTAAAATGATGGAATTGTCTCAAAGTGAAAAGAGGTACCGTTTATTAGTTGAGAATACTTCAGATATTATTTCTTTACATACTATAGATGCAACTTATACTTACATATCCGAATCCGGCAAATCTATAATTGGATATGATTCAGAAGAAATGATTGGTCGCTCCCCATTTGATTTTTCTCACCCGGACGATAAGGAAAAAGTACAAAGTGCTTACATGACATTGATTTTAGAACCCAAGATGAAGCCCCTTGAGATGCGATTTTTAAAGAAAGATGGTAGCTATTTTTGGATTGAACTTACTGCTACTACTTTAAGTGATGAAAAAGGAAATATAACGGGAATTATTGCGAGTACACGTGAAATTTCTGATCGAAAAAAAGCAGAAAGCGAGTTGATGGAATACAAGGCTATAATGAGTGCATTATTGGAAAACTCCTCCGATTCGATTTGGTCAATCGATAAAAATTTTCACCTAATTGGATTTAACAACTCGTTTTTTGATAGCACCAAACTTTTTTATGGCACAGAACCTTTTATTGGCATGCCAATTTTAAACCACCTTGGTGTTGAAGGGCAAAAAAGATGGTCGATCTTATATGAAAGAGTATTGAATGGCGAACGTTTTTCTGAAGAAACAAACGAGGAGAGTTTAGGAGTTCAATTGTATTTTGATGTTTCGTTTAATCCAATTATTATTAATAATAACGAAGTAGTTGGTGCTGCAATTTTTGCCAGAAATATTACTTCAAGAAAAAATGCTGAACAACAATTGGAATATAAAGTAAAGGAGCTTAATATTTTTATGTACAAAGCTACACATGACCTTCGTTCGCCATTAGTTTCGATAATGGGTTTAGTTCGGCTTTCAAAAGAGTTAAACAAAGAAAAAGAACTTGAAAGGTATATTGATATGATTGATTTGAGTGTTCACAAAATGGATAATTTGCTTATTGATTTGGTGAAGATTGTAAATGTTTCGCAAGGGAAATTATTGAATGACGAAATTGATTTCGAATGGATGATAGATGAAATACTAACAAGTTTAGCACATCGTCCCGAATTTTCAGAAATTATTTTCAGGATACACTTGAATGCCGATTTCGCTTTTAGGACAGATAGTGGTCTACTGTATTCGGTTTTGCAAAATATTATCGATAATTCCATTAAGTATAAAAAACAGAATGATGTTATAGAGTCATTAATAATTATTACCGTTGATGTTACCGCAGAGCAAGTTAAAATTGGTATTACCGATAATGGAATGGGCATTCCGGAAGAGCTACAGGATAAAGTGTTTGATATGTTTTATAGAGCTACAACACACTCTACAGGAACTGGTTTGGGTTTGTATATTGTAAAAACATCGGTGGAAAAAATGAATGGAAAAATTGTCTTAAGCAGTATTTACGAAAAGGGCACATCTATAAATATCATTTTTCCCAACAAAGCATTAATCTAGTTTGTCAAGATCGCTTTCTATCAGAGGCTTGTGAAGATAGCTTACAATGTTGTTATAAGATTTCGTTTTCTCTAAATCAGAAGGATTTAGAGAAGTAGTAAGCATTACAATTTTTATTCTTGGAATAAATTCATAAGGAAGGTTTTTAAATTCGTCTAAAAAGTGAAACCCGTCCAATATTGGCATATTAATATCTAAAAAAATATAGCTAGGAATTAAGCCTGATGGAATATCTTCAATAGTAGATAAATTTTTGAAAAATTCCAAAGCACTTTTTACACTTGTATGTGTGTATACATTTTCAGAGAAACGAGCTGATTTAATCATTTTTTCGTTGATGAAATTGTCAATATCATTATCATCAACTATCATCACCGATTTGTACTTAGTTGTATTTTGCTTTGGTTTCATAGGCTTTCTATTGTGCAAATATAATAAATATTGTTTGATAGAAAATTTATTTAGCTTTTATACTTGATGGAGAAATTGTTCCTGTAGTTTCGTTTATTTTTGTTTTGATATGTTTTGTGTATTGGGAGTCATACTCAAAAACTTCATTTGTTTCATTAAATTTGATTAATGCAACAGGGAAATCAAGGTAATAATCATCTGCATGTTTTTTTTCTTTAAACAATTCTATTTCAAATTCAAATGTAAACTTCACATCACCAACAATTATATTGCCCGGTAGTTTGGTTGATATTCCTACCGAACGAGTAACGTAACCTGCTTTAGAAACTTCTACAGTATAATAAGCATTTTTGCTTAAATCAAATGAAAATGAGTGTTCGTGATACGCAACACTTGTAATTTCTTCCCATTGTAGTTCCTCATTTTCTTTGTAAAGCTTTACAATTACACCATCAATGGGAATCTTTTTCTCTATTGCGAGCCCAATAATTTGTAAACAAGTTGTTGAATCATTCTCCCTTTTTTCTTTTTTTTGACCGAATGCCAAATTGTAAGTAACAAAGGCAAGTATAATTGAAAATAATTTTGATATCTTCATTTTGGAAATATTTAGATATATTATACTTATTGTTATTATAAAATAGGAGTCCAAAGGACATTTTGTAATTTACAATGGTTAATGCCGATGCCTGCTGGAAAGGCAGGTTACATATATGCTTTCGGTATTAATTGTGCCTTAGATTTGGATTTTTTATTATTTTAATACATACTAACAACTGTAATAATGATAATCATAACGATAAGTGCAAAACCATTTGAAGTGGTTTGTTTGTAAGCAAGACTGTCTTTTTTCATTTGAATAGTTTTTGTATTTGCTCAAAAATAGGACTTAGTTTAATCAAGCGCTAACCCATATTTTTAGTGTTATATCAGGTGTAAGGTTTTAGGAAATTTTGTGCGGATGTGAGTTCCTATTTTACCTCTGTTTTAAAACCAAGAAAAAAAAGCAAGAATTATACTTACAGAAGGGTATGATTCCAATGAGCTAAAAATTCGGTAATTATTTTATTTTTCTTCACAGAACCACTTCTAGCTTTAAAGTACTTTTATCTTTTAATAGCATGTTGTTTTTTGTCGAAAAGCTCAATGTATACAACAATCCCAGGTCTTTATTTGGCAGTGCTGTCTTTTCCATAAATGTTATGTGAAA
>JAYVZC010000187.1:0-9931 GCA_043783695.1 Bacteroidota bacterium | reverse complement strand
GGTAGCTGGCAACTCTATTGGAATGGAGATTGTTTTAACTCGCTCAAACGTGATTTTAGGATTTACTATCTCCATATTAATAGGTGTAGTTTCTGGGTTTGTTCCAGCGTACGGAGCATCGCAGTTGGATCCTGTGGAAGCGATTCGATCGAATTAGAGAAGGGTAGAATTGGAGAAGGCAAAAACAAATTGAAGAATTTTTGAGTTGGAGAAGTGGAGAAGGTAAAAATTGGAGAGTTGGTGATTTGGAGAAATGGAGAAGGAATCAAGGAAAAGAAGGGAAAAGTTTAAAGGGCATATAAATGAATAAAAACAGTAATATTTTTAAATCAAATCAATAATTCTCCAAATCACTAATTTGCTATGCAAGCATCATTAAAGCGTCCAACCCTCATTTCAGTTATCTGTATTCTGGGCTTTATATGGATCGTATTTAGTTTTCCTTCGGTTTTTTCACCTTTTATCAAAAAAATGGGAGACTGGTATCCTGCTTTGTTTGGGTTGATTGTGGCTTGTAGTTTCATTTCTTATATTGGGGTTTGGCACATGAAACGTTGGGGCGTGCAACTTTTCATCATTACCTTTTTTATTAAGGAAACTATCTTGATTTTGGTGAATGATGTGAATTTTTTGGGTGTGGGCTTTTCTCTTTTCTTCCTTATCTCAATGCTTTGCTATTATAAGCGGATGAATCTTAATTTATAGACCAATTATGGTATTGGTCGAAAAGTTTGAATATTTCGCATTATTTTGAGTAAATTTGCAGTCTAAAATATCATTAGATGAAACAAAAGATTAAATTTTTAAATAAGGACAAAACGCAATTTTATACTACCCTAAAAACTCGTGTCGACCAATACTTTATAGATAATCATATTTCTCAGCATGCCAATGTGAATATGGTTTTTAAGACCATAGTTATGCTTTCTCTTTACTTTGTTCCCTACGCACTTATTGTTACTCAAGGTTATAGTACTTTAGGCATTTGGCTTTGCTATTGTGTGATGGGGTTGGGTCTTGCGGGTATTGGCATGAGTGTAATGCACGATGCCAACCACGATGCTTATTCGGCTAATCCTCTTGTAAATAAATTAGTGGCACAAGCACTTACCATTGTTGGCGGGGATAACCGCAACTGGAGAACTCAGCACAATGTTCTTCACCATACTTATACCAATATTTACGAACACGATAGAGATATTGATAATAAAGGAATCATGCGCTTTTCTCCTCGTGGAGAATACAGCAAAGTTCAACGTTTTCAAGTATTTTATGTGTTCCTTTTTTATGCTATTATGTCTTTGTATTGGACAACCTTAAAGGATTTTGTACAATACATTCAGTTTATTAAAGATGGCCAACATCGCGACAGTGGTTTTCAAAAATTCATGACTTTAATGGGAATTATTTTTTGGAAATCGGTTTACTTCACATATATGTTTGTGTTGCCAATGATTTTGCTTGATTTCTCATTTATGCAACTATTTATTGGGTTTTTAATTATGCATGCTATTGCCGGATTAATTCTGAGTGTTGTGTTCCAACTAGCACACGTGGTTGAAGAAGCAAATTTTCCTGTTCCTGACGAAAAAGGAAACATTGAAAACGAATGGGCAATTCATCAAATGGAAACGACAGCTGATTTTTCTAGAAATAGCTGGTTAATCACTTATTATGTTGGAGGATTAAATTATCAAACGGAGCATCACTTGTTCCCTCGTATTTGTCACGTTCACTATCCGAAACTTGCTCCAATTGTAGAAGCAACAGCAAAAGAGTTTGGCGTTCCTTATATTTATAACGACACTTTTATGACAGCATTAAAATCTCACATGAGTGTTATTTCAAAATTGGGTAGAAACGATGTTACGTTTACTGCTATTGCGAATAGTATGGGGTAATTTTCAGTAGGCAATTTATTTAGTTGGCAGTAGGCAAAAAATAATTTTTAAAAGGTCGGACTTCGTGTTCGACCTTTTATTTTTTTAAGCCGAGTATTTTTTTACTTTTGTAATCCAAATTAAAAATCATTTTTGTGAGAAAACCATTATTCATTGCATTCATTGTTTTATTGATTGATCAGATTATAAAAATTTATGTGAAAACACATTTCACTTTAGATCCAATGAATGAATATAAATTGGCCGGTGACTGGGCAATTATACATTTTACAGAAAACAAAGGAATGGCTTATGGAATGGAGTTTGGAGGAGAATTTGGAAAACTATTTTTGACTGTTTTTAGGATTTTTGCTGTTTGTGGCATCGGCTATTATTTATGGACTTTAGCAAAAAAGAAAGAAGACAAACTATATATTGTTTGTATTGCCCTTATTTTTGCTGGTGCAATAGGAAATATTATTGATAGCGTTTTTTATGGCGTACTTTTCAGTGAGAGTAGCTATCTTGAAGCTGCGCGCTTCATGCCAGAAGATGGCGGTTATGCTCCATTATTACACGGAAGTGTAGTGGATATGTTTTATTTTCCAATCATTGAAGGACACTTTCCGTCCTGGTTTCCAATGTGGGGAACAGAATCATTTGAATTTTTCAGACCTGTTTTCAATTTTGCCGATTTTTCAATTAGTATTGGAGTAGCGATGATTATTTTATATCAAAAACGTTTTTTTGGAAAGAAAAAAGTTGCAGATGTTGCTCCAGAAATGTCTGATATTCGTACTGAAACAGGCCCTACTATTGAAGATGTTGTTTAGGAGAATTAATGCCCTCTAACGTATTGAATAGTGTAGAAAAAACATATCAGTTTGTTTTTAAACTAAAAAAGATATATATTTGCTATACACTCAAAATCAATAATATGAAAAAATTATTCCTCCTTTTTTCGGCTTTATTAGTTTCTTTTGCAAGTAAATCACAAACAAATCCAACATCACATTTTATTGGTGTAGATGGTTGCTCATTTAATCCTTCTACTCTAACTATTGTTATTGGGGATACACTTGTTTGGAACTTACAAGTTACAAACTCAAGAGCAACTTCTTCAATAACAATCCCAAGCGGAGCAAATTCTTGGGATGTAACTTTAGACGTTAGCAATCCAACGTATAAATACGTAGTAACTGTTCCTGGTAATTACTATTACAAAAGTAGTATTCTTCCAACTTGCATTGCGTCTATTACTGTTCTAGGCACAACAGGTATAAATGGATATTCTCAACAAAATAAAACTCAAGCATATCCTAATCCTGTTAAAGATAAACTAACGGTGATTTATCCAAATGGTGCAAAAAGACTTTCTCTTTACAACGAAGCAGGCGTATTGGTGAAGAACGTTGTTCTAGACGATGACAACCAAACAAACATTACAATTGATATTACCGATCTTGCTTACGGAATATATATTTACTCTGTTTATTCAGACAAGGGAATCATTGATACAAAGAAAATTATCCGAATTCAATAGTTATTTTTTAATTATATAAATTCAAATGTTTCAAAGGATAATTATATCTGTTGTTTTATTTTGCAATAGCACATTCGTATTTGCTCAGATAACTACTTTTCAAAAAACCTACCCAATGTTCGCAAATGCCTACGGGGGAGGAATAGAACAAACCTCCGACAATGGTTATATTACATCCGGAGCCTACATTGATACTGTTGGCACCGACACTATCAATCCATTAATTGTTGAAGTTGTTGGTTTGGTGAAAATGGATTTTGCTGGAAATGCACAATGGATTAAAAGCTATAATATAGGAGCACAATGTGCTTATGGTGGCTCATCTACACAAACCACCGATGGAGGATATGTATACACAACTGTATACACAGACAGCACTGGAACAAACCCGGAATTATATCTTTTTAAAACTGATGCCAATGGTATTCCTGTTTGGAACAGGGCTTATGGTGGTTTGGGGAATGAGTACTCAATGGGCATAGTTAAAAGTTCTGATGGTGGCTATTGCATTGTTGCTTATTCAGATAGTCATACTGCTGGAAATGGCGATTATTATTTAGTTAAAGTGAGCTCTACCGGAATACTGCAATGGGCTTACACATACGACATGAATTCTGCCTACGAGTTTCCTATGTCTATCTACCGTACTTCTGACAATGGATATGTTGTTGTTGGTTCTGTTACCGATACTTCTTCTACTACTAATGTTTTCCCGCAAACATTAGTTTTAAAAGTAGATAGCCTTGGAAATATTAATTGGGCAAAGAAGTATACAAATTTGGCATTTTTTTGTCAACCATATAATATAAAACAAACAAATGATAATGGTTATATTATAACAGGTCAAAATTATGACAGCACATACACATCTGTTAATACTTACCTTATAAAACTAAACAGTTTAGGAAATGTTATTTGGAGTAAAATATATGGAGGCAATGGTACTTATTATGGTGATGGAGGGCTGAGTGTTCAGCAAACTACAGACAATGGTTATGCGGTTGCAATATCAACAACCGATTCACTAGGTGGCTATAAATGCGGCATTATGAAAACCGATGCTTTAGGAAATCCTGAATGGACTCGTGTATATGGAGGTGCAATCAATTCAATGGCTTCTAGTATCGAGAAATCAAATGATGGAGGATATTGCATGGTTGCTGCAAACTTTAGTAACTATAATATATATGTAATAAAAACGGATGACAATGGTTTAAGCGGATGCTATGATTCTACCATAAACAGAACAGGAACTAATTTTCCTTTGACCACTACTTCTGGAATGGTAAGAGATACAGTAGGAGTAATGAATGCTTTTCCAATGACCTACTCTCCTATTCCCTCTGGAGACAATGTTATTTGTGAAAGTATATCAACTCCACCAATCGCTGCTCCGCCCTCTTTGACTGAAGTTTCAATTTTTATTCCAAATGTTTTTACTCCAAATGGCGATGGAGAAAATGATAATTTTAATATATCCACAATTGGAGTTTCAGACCTCAATTGTATAATTTATAATAGATGGGGAAATAAAATTTATGAGATTAAATCAGTTAACGGACAATGGAATGGACAAAATGATAAGGGGCTTGAAGTTTCTGATGGGGTTTATTATTATGTTCTTTCTGCAAGAGATGTAAATGCAAAAGAATTACATCAAGCAGGATTTATTACAAAATTGAAATAAAATAATGTACGTAATTTTCCCATTAATTTTACACCAACTTCATGCCAACCAAATACTCGGCAATCTGAATAGCATTTGTAGCAGCCCCTTTGCGGAGATTATCTGAAACAATCCACATGTTTAACGTTTTCGCTTGTGTCTCATCTCTGCGCAAGCGACCAACAAATACCTCATCTTTATCGTGTGCATCCATTGGCATTGGGTATTTCAAATTTTTAATGTCATCTACAACAATAATTCCTGGTGCATTTTGTAAAATACTTCTTACTTCATCTAAATCAAATTCATTTGCAAATTCTACATTCACACTTTCACTGTGTCCGCCCATTACCGGTATACGAACGGTTGTAGCAGTAACGCGAATTTTTTCATCCATAATTTTTTTGGTCTCATTCACCATTTTCATTTCTTCTTTGGTATAACCATTATCGGTGAAAACATCAATTTGAGGAATTACATTTAAATCAATTGGATACGGATAAGCCATTTCTCCTTTAATCCCTTTTCGTTCGTTCATCATTTGGTCAACTGCTTTAACGCCTGTCCCGGTAACCGATTGATAAGTAGAAACAACAATTCTTCGAATAGTATATTTTTTGTGTAACGGATATAATGCCATTACCATTTGGATGGTAGAACAATTAGGATTTGCAATAATTTTATCAGACGCTGTTAATTCTCCCGCATTAATTTCAGGCACAACGAGTTTTTTTGTCTCATCCATTCTCCATGCAGATGAATTATCAATAACAGTAATTCCTGCAGCAGCAAATTTCGGAGCCCATTCCAATGACGTGCTTCCTCCTGCCGAGAACAAAGCCACATTTGGTTTCATATCAATTGCAGTTTGCATTCCAACCACTTTGAATTTTTTTCCTTTGTAAGAAACCTCTTTCCCTATTGATCTTTCTGATGCTACAGGGATTAGTTCTGTTAAAGGAAAATTACGTTCTTCCAACACTTGAATCATTTTAGTCCCGACTAAGCCGGTTGCTCCTACTACTGCTATTTTCATATTATGATGTTAAGGCCTCTCCCTTCATCCCTCTCCACAAGAGAGGGGTAATACCCAAAGCTGTGTTTAAAGAGATTTTTAAAATTGGTCGGTTTTGTTTTTCTTTTTAATTCTTATTTTTTTCACAATCGACTCCCTCTCCTGTGGAGATGGCCGGGGAGAGGTAAAAAAGCCTCTCCAATTTGGAAAGGCTTCTGTGATTATACGTTTATATATAAAACACTAGTTTCCCTTCCCACTTTGGGAACTTTTCTTACCGTGTTTTTTATTTTTTAACGTTTCTTTCATGTGTGCGACAAAGCTAATTTGTTTTTTTTAATTGACAAAACACTTTTAACTAATTATTTAATCATTTCTATATTCAGCTATCGTTCATTTTCCTATATTTACATAGACATTTTATAAAAATATGCGTTCGATAATACTCCTCTTTTTGTTTATTACTTCTTTTGCAACAGCACAAGTTACCGATAATTTTACAGATGGTAATTTTACCGTTGCACCAATTTGGACTGGTGATGCTATTGAATTTATTGTAAACGCATCTCAGCAATTGCAATTGAACAATACTGTAGCTGGCGCAAGCTACCTTTCAACGGCTAGCCCAGGTGCATCCATCGATAATCTCCAATGGAATTTTTATATCAAACAAACATTTGCATCTTCAGGAAGCAATTACGGAAGAGTTTATCTGGTTTCCGATCAAGCCAATTTAGAAGGCTCACTCAATGGATATTATTTACAATTTGGTGAAGCAGGAAGCTTGGATGCTGTGGAATTATTCCGACAAACAGGATTAACAAGCACTTCTGTATGCAGGGGAACAAATGGAGAAATTGCAGCCTCCTTTGCTATTGGAGTAAAAGTAACAAGAGATGCATTAGGCAACTGGAGTTTATATGTTGACCCTACTGGTGGTACGGCTTATGGCTTAGAAGCTACGGGCATAGACAATACTTATACCACCACAAGTTTTTTTGGTGTAGCAACCGTTTATACCATCAGCTCCGCAACAAAATTTTTCTTCGATGATTTTTATAACGGTGCCATCATTGTTGATGTTACAGCACCAAATATTGTTTCTTCTACTGTAATTTCTTCTACGCAAGTAGATGTTTTATTTAATGAAAATGTTGATTTAACAACTTCTCAAACTCTTACAAACTATTCAGCTGATAATGGCTTGGGAAACCCTTCTGTTGCTTCTCGCGATTTAACAACTTTAAGTTTGGTACATTTAACTTTTGCTACTGCTTTTACAAATGCTCTCTTAAATACTTTAACTGTTATAAATGTTCGGGATTTTAGTGCAAATGCAATTACTTCAGCTACAACTACATTTACCTATTTCGCCCCTGTTACCGCAGCTTATAAAGATATTATCATCAATGAAATTTTTGCCGATCCCGCTCCGGTAGTTGGATTGCCTGCTTTTGAATTTATCGAAATTTATAATAAGAGTACCAACACATTTGATTTGAATGGCTGGAAATTTAGCGATGGGACTACAACCGGAACTATCGGATCTTTTATTTTAGCTCCAAATCAATATTTAATCATTTGCCCGATTGCTGATACCGCACTATTTTCAACATTCGGAAATACAAAAGGCTTAATTAGTTTTCCATCTTTAAATAATGCAGGAGACAATTTAAAACTTTTAGACAACACACTTATCACAATTGATTCTGTAAATTATTTAGATACTTGGTATCAAGATGCAATAAAAAAAGATGGTGGTTGGACATTGGAATTAATTAATCCAAATGCGCCACTAGGTTGCCCTACTTCCAACAACTGGATTGCTTCCACAAATGCTGTTGGTGGAACACCGGGAATTCAAAACAGTATATATTCAACTGTTGCAGATATAACTTCTCCAACCATTGCCAGTGTAACGGTTGTTGATTCAACTCATATTACGGTTTGTTTTTCTGAAGCTTTAAGTGCTTCGCAACTTATTTTACCAACAAATTATTCCATCAGCAATGGAATTGGAAATCCTTTAACAGATACTGCAAACACAACACTTACTTGCGTGAAGTTAGTTTTAGGAACTTCGTTAATGTCGGATTCAACTTATACTTTAACATTAACAAATCTTAGCGATTGCTCCGGAAATATTCTTACACCGGCAATTGCAACGTTCTCTTATTACGTTGTAAAACCATTTGATATAGTGATAAATGAAATAATGGCGGATCCCGATCCTGTTGTTACTATTTTACCAAATTATGAATATGTAGAATTATATAACAAAACAGCTTTCCCAATAAATTTAAATAACTGGAAATTTTCTGCAGGAACAAATACCAAAATTTTACCGAGTTTAATTATTCCGGCCGATAGTTTTATCGTATTAACATCTGCATTAGGTTTAGCAGGAATGCCGGTAGGAATAAATGTCTTTGCATTAATTAGTTTCCCGGCATTAACAAATACAGGGCAAACACTTACATTAAAATCTCCGCAAGGAACTGTAATTTCAACTGTTGCATATACGGATAGCTGGTATCAAGACGCAGCAAAAAAAGATGGCGGTTATAGTTTAGAACAAATTGACCCCACAAACCCTTGTGCCGGAATGAATAATTGGCGAGCTTCGAATAATGTAAACGGAGGAACTCCTGGTGTGCAGAATTCAATTTATGCAAGCAATCCCGATATTACTCCACCGCAAGTACTTCGTGTTGGCGTAATTGCTGTTGATACCATTCAATTGTATTTTAACGAAACGCTGGATAGTGCATCTATGACAAATTTTGCAATTTATACAATCAACAATAGCATTGGAAACCCAACACAAGTTAAAGTAATTTCTCCTAATTTCAAAAGTGTGAAATTAACTTTAGCTACGCCTTTATTAGTCGGAACAATTTACACCATTACTGTAAACAATAGTATTACCGATTGTGTTGGGAATGCTTTAGGAACAGACAATACAGCTCGTTTTGCGATTCCCGAACTAGCTTTACCAAACGATATTGTTATTAATGAAATTTTATTTAATCCAAAATCTCCGGGGTTTGATTTTGTAGAAATTTACAATCGTTCCAATAAAGTAATTGATTTAAAAACATTAATGATTTCGGAATACGATACAATTACAAATACGATTTTGAGTCCGCAAACAACCTCTACTGATGGATACTTAATTTTTCCTCAAGAGTATATTGTGCTAAGTGAAAATGGAGCCTTTGTTAAAACACAATTCACAACAACAAACCCTGAAGGCTTTTTAGATGTAATAAATCTTCCGACAATGAATGATGCTGCAGGAACAGTTTGTTTATCGGCTTCCGGTGTCATTATCGATAATTTAAAATATTATGACAACATGCATTTCGGATTGCTGACAATACTTGACGGTATTTCATTGGAGCGAATTGATTTTGACAGACCAACACAAGACCGCACCAATTGGCATTCGGCAGCGGAAGCAGTTGGATTTGCTACACCTGCATATAAAAATTCACAATACAGCGATGCAGGAGAAACAGATAATGCAATTGAAATTACGCCTGAAATATTTTCTCCGGATGAAGATGGAATGAACGATGTTGTAAATATTAATTACCATTTTAACACCCCTGGATTTACTGCTAATGTTATTGTTTACGACAGCAAAGGTCGAATTGTAAAACACCTTATTCAAAACGAATTGCTTGGAGTGAAAGGAACATTTTCTTGGGACGGAATAAATGATGATAGAGAAAAAGCTCGTATTGGAATTTATATTTTTTACTTTGAAGTGTTTGATTTATCCGGCAACGTGAAACATTACAAAAAAACCTGTGTGTTGGCAG
>JAYVZC010000186.1:0-4237 GCA_043783695.1 Bacteroidota bacterium | reverse complement strand
CAAGAATGTTTCCTTGTTTAATTTCAGAAAATTCAAAATCTTTAAAGAACGAATCACCTACCTCAAACTTAAATTCATGTAAGCCTAAGCTTAACCCTACAAACTGAATGATATACTCTTTTCTGGTCTGCATTTTTCCAAGTTTTTAAGAAAGAGGGCAAAGGTAAAAAATTCTGCCTTACTTCAAAGCTTTGGATGAAATTAATTTTGATGCAATTTTAGGCATTTTAACGCAAAAAATCGGGTAAAAAGACTGTTTTTATCCGATTTTTGTCTGTAAATTGCTTTTTTTGATGGGAAAGTCGTTTAGCGTTCTCTTTTTGAAAGACTAATCTTAAGAGGATTGGCTGTTATTTCCTTGTAGAGTTTGCGCACTTTGTAAATATCAATGGCTGTATAAATTGCTCTACGAAAGGATTCTTCAGAAGCTACATTCTTCCCGGCAATATCATAAGCAGTTCCATGATCGGGTGACGTTCTTACAACTGGTAAACCTGCTGTGAAATTTACTCCCGAATTAAAAGCAATTGTTTTGAAGGGAATCAATCCTTGGTCGTGATACATTGCTAATACAGCATCAAATTTTTCGTAAGCCTTGTTACCAAAAAATCCATCGGCCGGATAAGGACCATACACAATCATTCCTTCTTCTTTCAAAAGATTGATGGCAGGAATAATAATATTTTTTTCTTCATCACCAATTACACCATTGTCGCCTGCATGCGGATTTAATCCCAACACAGCAATTTTTGGTTTACGAATTTCAAAATCCTGAATTAATGATTGATGAAGTGTTCTTAATTTTTTTACGATTTTTTCTGTCGTTAATTCCTCTGCAACTTTTGTAACGGGAATGTGTCCGGTAACAACTGCAACTCTCAAAGTATCGCTTACTAAAAACATCAAACTGTTTCCATCACCAAATTTATCATCCAGATATTCGGTATGGCCGGGAAATTTAAAATCTTCGGACTGAATATTTTCTTTGTTGATTGGAGCAGTGACCAAGACATGCACTTTCCCCTGAGCCAAAGCATATGCAGCAGCTTCCAAAGATTTGAATGCATATTTTCCACCATCAGGGGTTTGTTTTCCCAATTCAATATTTACATCTTCTTCGTAAACATTAATTAGGTTCGCACGCTTGTGATTTATTTCTGAAACATCTTTGATCTGATTAAAACTAAAATCTTCAATGTTCAAAGCCTTTCTATGAAAGCTTGCCGTTTTCATAGAACTGAAAACAACAGGAGTACAAATTTCTAACATTTGTGGATCTAGAAATGTTTTGATGATCACTTCCATTCCTATTCCATTTATATCCCCCTGTGAAATTCCAACAATTATTTTTTCGTCTGACATTTTTTTAAGTTAAAAGAGAAAAATTCAAAAGTCAAAAGCTTAAAATTTGCTTGATTTTTGGCTTGAATTACACAAAGATAAATTTTAATTGATTGAATGTGATGAAAAAAACTAATTCCCTCTTTTGAATTTTTGTCTACTCCAGATTGTCCACTTCCTGCTTTTGAATTTTGAATTTTTCTCTTTTGACTTATTCCTCCACCCAACCAACAATATCGCTCAAAGAAGTAATATCCAAGGTCGTCCATTTTTTTGTAGTCGTGTTCCAAACCACAACTCCTTGGGGATAACGATCTTCACCCATCACAATTTCACTTTGAAATGCAACATAGCCCGAAGTTGTTTTGGCATTATCTAAACGGCACCATTTTTTACCTGCTTCATCTGTTTCGTACTTAATGGTTCTACCGTATTTTGGATTTTCATCCGACTCTACAAAAAAATTATTTCCAAGAGGCTCAAATAAAACTTTGGTGGCTACTTTCTTTTTCAAGTCAATTAAAAACCGTCCCTTACCGCATGAATAAACAACATTTCCATCGCTCGACAATTCAAAAAAAGCATTTGCAGCTGTAGCTGGAATTTCTGTTATTTCTCCTACTTTCTCAATGACATGATTAATATTCACTTTATAAATAACTGCCGATTGCTGATTTTTTGGAAAATTCGCATACAAAAAAGAGTTGTTGTCCAACCAAAAGATTGGAAATTTCCGTTTCACATCATCGCCCAAAAGTGGCTGAGATTCACCAAATCCGGCATCTTTCACTAAAATATCCTGTTTGCCATTTACATAATAAGCCGAAATACTAAAGGGTTTTGTAGTTTCGTCTACTTCTATGTCGGGTCTTGGTAAAGGATTGTAGTTTGCATTTTCTACTTTACCAAATTTTTCTGTTTTCAAATTCAACACCGAATAATACTTCCCTTTGAAAATATCATTCGTATGAAAAACGATACTGTCGCCAACAAAAGCAACAAAATCACTACGCTCTTCTACCAATAATTTTTTTGATTTGATATCAATTACATTTCCTATTCCTGTAACCACATACCGGTTGCGGTAAATCCTGTTTTTCCCAAGATCGAAACGAACATAATTTCCTGCAACTCCTGCTTTTTGAGTTGGAAGTGAAATAACCGTTTCCTTTGAAATCATTGCACCATCTACAAAAACATAATTAATTAAATTTTGTAAATGATTGGTTGCTGCATTGTCGTCATATTCGGCAACAAGAAGTGACACCCTTTTTTGAGGCACATAAAATGCACCAAAGAGAGAGAGCAGTAAAATGAGAAAAGAAAATTTGACAAGTCTCATTAAAAAAGAATTATGCGTTATTTTTCAAAAAATCGAACAGCAATCGTACTCCAACTCCTGTGCCGCCTTTTACTCTGTAATTATCTTTGCTCATTAAAAAAGCAGGACCTGCAATATCTAAGTGCATCCAAGGATAATTGATGTAACGAGCTAAAAATTTTCCTGCAGTAATACTTCCTGCATACGGACCGCCAATATTTTTCATATCCGCAATATCCGACTTAATCATTTCGTCATAATCATCCCAGAAAGGCATTTCAGCCAAGCGCTCAAATACGTTATTACCACTTTGTTTTAATTTGTTTTTTGTTTTTTCATCAGCCGTTCCCATCGCTACAATTCCAGAAGTTCCAATTGCTGCAACTGCTGCGCCTGTTAATGTTGCTAAATCAATCACCAACTTAGGATCATATTTTTGTGCGTATGATAATGCATCGGCTAAGATCATTCTTCCTTCGGCATCAGCATTCAACATCTCCACTGTCATTCCATTGTACATAGTGATCACATCTCCGGGAACGTATGCATTTTCACCCGGACGATTGTCTGTTGCGGGAACTAATCCAATTATGTAAACCGGTAATTTTGCTTTTGCGATGGCATACAATGTCCCTGCAACTGCTGCAGAACCTGCCATGTCGCATTTCATCATGTCCATGCTGTTTGGTGTTGGTTTTAAACTCAACCCACCTGTATCGTAAACAACGCCTTTCCCGACTAAAATAATTGGTTGTTTATTTTTTGCATTTCTTGGTTTGTATTCCATGATGCTAAATGTAGGAGGTTCAATACTTCCTAAATTCACGGATAGCAATCCGCCCATTTTTAGAGCTTTTATTTTTTCTTTATTAAACACCTCCACGTTGAATCCTGCCTCTTTCCCCATTTTGATAAACTCTTTGGAAAGTTGAGTCGCAGTTAAAAAGTTTACAGGTTCGTTTACTAATGTTCTGGAAAGACAAGTTGCTTCGACAACAATATTTAATTCTTCAATTTGTTTTGCATTAAGACTTTTGGAAACAATGGAAATCGATCTCAAAGAAAATTTTTCTTTGTCTCTATCCTTTTTATATTTTAAAAATTGATAGTTGCTTAAAGCTAAGCCTTCAGCGAAAGCAAGCGTTTCAAGCGCTTTTCCATCAGCATCAACAATATTAATTGTTTCTATTTTTGCATCAGTGATCCATGCATGGATAGTGCTTGCTGCTTTACGAAGCAATTCGGTTGTTTGATATTTATCTTTCCCGCCTGCCGGACCTGCCTGACCGGCAGGCAGGCGGGAAGGTTTCACATCAATCAACTGCACAATTACCAAGCGGTGCAACTGATTCACACAAATAGCTTTTTTATCTTTCTTCGTTATTTCATTCTTGATGAAATCGATTTCGGGTTTTGTTAAACCATAGTTATTAAAACTATTATTCTTGCCGCACAACAAAACAATGCTCTCATTGTTATTTATTGTAGATTTTTTGGAGATATTTGTCATATAATTTCTACTTTTGAGAAAGTAAATGTAGTAAAAGAATTGTCAAATTCCGAACGACACCCAGA
>JAYVZC010000185.1:0-4259 GCA_043783695.1 Bacteroidota bacterium | reverse complement strand
AAATTTGTAAGAAAAAATTCAACTTCCGAAATTAAAGACAGTTTGTATTTACTTGCTTTACAAAATTTAGAAAGTAAATTTTCTTCCGATCCGGCTTCTGCTGAAGTGAATTATGAAATTGCAAATGTCTATTTCGAAAGAGGTGGAAAATACAATCCATTGCAATCGGATGAAGGGAAATCGATGAAAAAACAAGCATTGGAATTATGCGATGCTGTTATTAAAAAATATCCAGGTAGTGATGGAGCTCAAAATTGCGAAGTTCTAAAAGCCAGAATTACGGAGCATGCTGTCGATTTTATCACCGAGAAAGTAAATGTTCCAAATCAACCTTCTCGCGCTTTGGTAACTTACAAAAACTTGAAAACAGTTTATGTGAGAATTGCTCAAATGGATATTGACAAATACAATAAATCAATTGATCGTTATTATGGAGAGCAACTCATCAAACAATATTTAAAACTGACCTCAGTAAAAGAATTTACCGTTGAATTACCTGATGACGGAGATTATCAATCACATTCAACCGAAATTAAAATTCCTGAATTACCATTTGGTCATTATGTAATTTTAATTGGCTCCGATAAAGCATTCGCCTATAAAAATAATGGTGTTGCATATGCGGCAACTTGGATGTCAAATATTGGTTATATCAATCGTAGAATGACAAACGGCAGCTACGATTTTTACGTTCAACAACGTGATTCAGGAGCTCCGTTAAAAGGAGTATCGGCACAATTGTATTACGAAAAATACAATTACACTTCTCGTAAATACGAATACATCCGATCAGAAAAATATACTTCTGATGAGTTAGGATATTTTAACGTTCCAGCAACAACAGAGTACAGAAATTTCACCATCGATTTCTCTTACAAAGTTCCAACACCTTTAGTAAATGCGACTGGAGAAACAGATCGTTTACAAACAGAAAATGGAATTTATCAATACAGAACCTCCGAGAGAGATAAAAATAAATATCCTCGAACTTTCTTCTTTATGGATAGAGCCATTTATCGTCCAGGACAAACGGTTTACTTCAAAGGCATTATGATCAATACCAATGGAGAAACAAATGAATTGTTGACCAACACAAATACAACCGTTACTTTTTATGATGTGAACTATCAAAAAGTAGCGGATGTAAATTTGACTACCAATGAGTTTGGAACTTTCAGTGGAACATTCACAACTCCTAGTGGTGTTTTAAACGGACAAATGAGTTTATCAAATGGAAGCGGAACTATTTATTTTTCAGTTGAAGAATACAAGCGCCCGAAATTTGAAGTGACATTTAATCCTGTGAAAGGAAGTTATCGTTTAGGAGAAAATATTAAAGTAAACGGAATTGCAAAAGCGTATTCAGGAGCAAACATTGATGGTGCGGAAGTAAAATACCGTGTGGTAAGAAATGCTTCCTTCCCTTATTGGTGGTATTGGTGGAGAGGATATTCTCCGCAATCGCCACAAATGGAAATTACAAATGGTGTAACTACATCAAACGATACTGGAGCATTTTTTGTCGACTTCAAAGCCATTCCTGATTTAAGTATTCCTAAATCGTATGAGCCAACTTATTCTTATACCATTTTTGCAGATGTAACGGATATTAATGGTGAAACACATAGTTCTCAAACTTATGTAAGTGCAGCTTACACGGCATTGAATTTAAATGTGAGTCTTCCTAGCCTTATCGAAAAAGGAAACAAAGATGCATTTGCTATCTATTCTACTAACATGAGCGGACAGTTTGAAAAAGCTCAAGGCAAAGTGGAAATCTATAAATTGATGGAGCCTGATAAAACTTATCGAAGTCGTTCTTGGACGCAACCTGATAAATACATTATTACTCTGGAAGATTTTGCAAAAGACTTTCCAAAAGATTTATACAAGGATGAAAACAATATGTATAAATGGAAACGTGGAGAAAAAGTGTTTGAGAAAAACTTTAGTAATACATCAACATATTCCTATATAGATGGAATGAAAGTGAATGATAAAAAAAATCCTATCGTTGTTAATGTAACGGTTACTCATAACGATTCTGTAAAATTGACAAACTTGAATTCTTGGAAGCAAGGAGTGTATGTGATGGAAGCGCATAGTAAAGACGCTTATGGCGAAGATGTGAAAGATGTAAAATACTTTACTGTTCATTCTATAACGGGCTCAGAAGTTCCAAGTAATGAAATCAATTGGTTTAATATGATTACAGTAAATGCTCTTGAGCCAGGAGAAAAAGCAAAATTTATTATTGGTTCAAAAGAAGAAAATGTAAAAGTGCTTTATGAAATTGAACATCAAGGCGAGATTGTAAAAAAGGAATACATTACTCTTAACAAAGAGCAAAAATTAATTGAGATTCCTGTGGAAGAAAAACATAGGGGAAATTTCTCATTCCATTATGTGTTTATTAAAAACAATCGCACCTATTCTCAAAGCGGAGTGATTACTGTTCCGTATACCAACAAAGAATTGGATATTGAATTTGAAACCTTCCGCAATAAATTGTTGCCAGGACAAAATGAAGAGTGGAAAATAAAAATCAAAGATAAAAAAGGAGATAAAGTTGCTGCAGAAATGATGGCAACCTTGTATGATGCTTCTTTGGATGCATTTAAACCAAACAATTGGTATTTCAACATCTACAATAATTATTATTCAAATTTATATTGGGATGTAAACAGCAGCTTCGGAATTGTGAATGCACAAATGATTGGAGAAGATTGGAATAAATATCCGACAGGCGCATACAAATATTATGATCGTTTAAATTGGTTTGGATACAGTAATGGTTACTATGGTTATTACGATGATGGAGATAATGGAGATGGATATAATTATAGAGGAAGCAGAGCTTATTCAAAATCGTCACCTGCATCACCAATGGCAACAGGTGCTGTAATGGCAGATGAAGAAAAATCACTTGAGCGGGAAGATAGTGGAGGAAAAGATAAAAATGCAAAAAAGGAATCAACTAAAGGAAACAGAATGATTGGTGGAAATGCGGGGGCAATTTCTGATGTCACTACTGCAACTACCGAATCCATGAATGGAGAATTCGCTAGTATGATTCCAGGAGCTGGCAAACAAGGTGGGGAAGATTTATCTAAAGTAAGTGCTCGAAGTAATTTTGCGGAGACAGCATTTTTCTATCCTCAATTGGAAACGGATAAAGATGGAAACGTAATTGTGAAATTTACGATTCCTGAAGCTTTAACAAAATGGAAAATGATGGGCTTTGCTCATACCAAAGATTTAAAATTTGGAACCATTGAAAAAGAATTGGTAACACAAAAAGAATTGATGGTTGTTCCGAATGCTCCACGTTTTTTCCGTGAAAATGATAAAATGGAATTCAGTGCAAAAATTCAAAACTTATCGGATGGAGATATAGTTGGTAAAGCAGACATTTTTCTATATGATGCAACAACCATGAAAGAAATCACTACTAAAATGGTAGAAGCAGTTCATGGACAATTTAACACTATTGGCGAAAGAGATTTTACAGCTGGAAAAGGGAAAAGCACAGTAGTAAGTTGGAATATTTCTATTCCAGAAGGCGTTGGTGCAATTACGTATAAAGTTGTTGCAAAAGCTGGGAGCTTTACAGATGGAGAAGAGATGGCATTGCCTGTTTTAACAAACAGAATGTTGGTGACTGAATCTATGCCATTACCAATTCGTGGAAACCAAACCAAAACATTCCGCTTCGAAAAATTAATTAATCAAAGCAATGGATCAACTACTTTGCGAAATCATAAAGTAACTTTAGAGTTTACTGCAAATCCTGCTTGGTATGCTGTTCAATCGCTTCCATACTTAATGGAATATCCTTACGAATGTTCAGAACAAACGTTTTCTCGTTTTTATGCAAACAGTATTGCTTCACACATTGCCAATTCATCACCTAAAATTAAAGCAGTATTTGATTCATGGCGAAATATGTCCCCCTTAGAAGGGGGCAAGGGGGATGTTTCAAAAGCATTGCTTTCTAATTTGGAAAAAAATCAGGAATTGAAATCTTTGATGTTGGAAGAAACTCCTTGGGTGTTGGATGCAAAAGATGAGACAGAACGTAAAAAACGAGTTGCTTTATTATTCGACCTGAATAAAATGGGTAACGAATTGGCGCAAGCACTTAAAAAATTAGAAAAAATGCAAACGCCAAATGGTGGATTCCCATGGTGGGAAGGAATGCGTGATGATCGTTACATTACTCAACACATTGTAACTGGAATGGGGCATTTAGATCATTT
>JAYVZC010000184.1:0-4277 GCA_043783695.1 Bacteroidota bacterium | reverse complement strand
TAATTGTGGCTTTTCCTGCAAATGCAAAATATTATGGAATACTTGGCGAGTTGTATCAAGATAGCGGACAAAATGAAAAAGCGTTGGAAGCCTTTAATCAACTCATTAAAATTGATTCAACCAACGCCTATGTTCATCTTTCTTTAGCTGATTATTATCGAAATTTAAAACAAGACGACAAGGCTTTTCAAGAAATAAAAATCGCTTTTCTAAGTAAAGAGCTTGACATCGATACAAAAGTGAAAATCCTTTTGAAGTACTACGACATCACCGAAAATTTTCCGGAATTAAAAACAGACTCGGATGAATTGTGTAAAATTATTGTCGCGGTTCACCCCGATGAAGCAAAAGCTTTTTCCATTTATGGAGATTTTTTATATCGCGACCAAAAATACGATCTTGCTAGAATACAATATCGAAAAGCAATTGCTCTCGATAAAGAAAAATATGCTTTGTGGAATCAGCTGCTAATGATTGAGTCGGAGCTCAACGATTTTGTTTCAATGGAAAAAGAAAGCAAAGAAGCTATGGAGCTTTTTCCAAACCAACCACTTCCGTTCTTTTTTAATGGCGTTTCAAATTATCAACTAAGAAAATATTCAGAAGTCCTTTCTTCTCTTAACGAGGGGAAAGAATTTGTTTTTGACAACACCCTTTTGTTGGCACAGTTTTATGCAACCATTGGCGATGCACAAAATCAACTAAAGCAATACGAAGAGTCGGACGCATCTTACGACAAGGCTTTAGAATATGACCCAACCAATGTTTCTGTTTTAAATAATTATGCCTATTATTTATCCTTGCGAAACAAAAACCTGGAGAAGGCGGAAGAGATGTCAAAAAAATGCAATGCACTTCAACCAAACAATAGCTCTTACCAAGATACTTATGGTTGGATTTTATATCAAATGAAAAAATACGATGATGCAAAAATGTGGCTTGGAAAAGCAATAGAAAATGGTGGGAAAACCAATGGCACCCTTCTTGAACACTATGGAGACATTTTGTATCAACTTGGAGACATTGATAACGCTGTGAAATATTGGATAGACGCAAAAAAACAAGGTGAAACATCTTCAACACTGGATAAAAAAATAGCTGAAAAAAAATTGTATGAATAAATTTGGTCCTTTCTTTTTCTCTTTTAGTTTCAAATCGTTTTTCCGATTTGTTTACTTACCTTTTTTTGTTTCTGTTTTATTCTCTTCCTGTAAAACACATGAAAAGTTTGTCCTAAACAACGGAAAATGTTTGTTGAATTTTAAAAGTGCGAGAACGCTCTCAACAAATCTTAAAGCAAACGAGTTTAAATTTAATCGCTTAAGTGCAAAGCTGTCTATTGATGCAGAAATTGATAGTACATCTGCGTCCTTTACGGTAACGCTTCGGATGAAAAAAGACAGCATCATTTGGATGTCTCTGTCGAAGCTCGGTATAGAAGGAGCGAGAGTTTTAATCACAAAAGATTCGGTAAAATTTCTTAAGCGCCCACTTGGCGATGACAAGGGAAAATATTTTATTGGCGACTTTGCCTACTTCAGCAAAATGTTAAGCACCGATTTAGATTTTGAAATGCTACAGTCGCTATTAATTGGAAACAGTGTTGAGTTTTATGATGAAGACGAAAAAATAAAACCCGGAATTGATAATTGTCACTACACACTTGGCACAATTAGGAAGAAAAAACTTCGCAGGGTAATGGAAAAAGGGAAAGAGTTAAAAGAGCCCGCACAAAGTATTTATATGATTCCGGAAACATTTAAAATAGACAGAATTTTGTTTTATGAGTTTGGTCCGGAAAGAAGTTTTGATGCCAGATACAGCGATTATGAAAAAAAAGACTCCACTCAACTTTTTCCTATGAAAATGAACTATACGATAAAGGCACAAAAAAGCGTTAAGATAGACTTGGCATATAACAAACTTGTTTTAAACGAAGAACAAACGTTCCCATTTAAAATACCGGAAAATTATGAGGCAATCTCCTTCAAAGAAAAAAAATAGTTGGCACTCAATTGTTTTTCTTTTGTGTTTTGTGCTATTAAGCACGGGAATCCTTTTTGCCCAAAAGCAAACAAAAAAGAATTTAGAAAACAAAAAGAAGCAACTTCAAAAAGAAATTGAACAAACAAATCAATTGCTTGCTGAAACAAAAAAGAACAAAAAACTTTCTTTAAATCAGCTTGTAATGCTAAACAAAAAAATTGGCGCTCGTGAGGAACTGATTGCGACCATCAATAATGAAATCGGTATTTTAAACAAGCAAATCAGAGAAAACAATTCTTCTATAAGTGGTTTACAAAAAGACCTTTCTAAACTAAAAACAGAGTATGCAAAAATGATTTATTATGCATACAAAAATCAAGACTCATATAGTCGCTTAATGTTTGTTTTTGCCTCTGCCGATTTTGAACAAGCATATATGCGTTTAAAATATTTGCAGCAATACAGCGAATACCGACACAAGCAAGCTGAGCGGATTATAAAAACAAAAAAAGATTTAAATGAAAAGGTACAAGATTTAGAAGTAAAAAAATCCGATCAACGTGTTTTGTTAGGTAGCGAAGAAATAGAAAAGAAAAGTTTAACCTCTGAGAAAACAGAGAAGGAACAGGTGTTTTCGGAACTTCAACAACAAGAAAGTAAGCTAAAAAAGGACCTAGAAAAGAAAAAACAAGATGCTAAAAAGCTGGAACAAGCCATTCAGCGTGTTATTGAAAAAGAATTAGAAAAGGCACAAGTACAAGCAGCAAAAGAGAATAAACCAAAACCTCAAAAACTAATATTAACACCCGAATCGCAACAGTTGTCAAACTCTTTTTCGAGCAACAAAAGCAAGTTGCCCTGGCCTGTTGCAAAAGGTGTAATTAGCGAACGTTTTGGTGTTCACCCACACCCCTTGATGAAAGATATTGATATTAATAATAATGGCGTGGATATTACTACTAATAGCGGAGCTTTGGCTCGTGCTGTTTTTGAAGGTGAAGTAAAGGCGGTTGTAAATATGCCTGGTGCAGGGCAGTTCATCCTTTTAAGACATGGTGAGTTTTTAACCATTTACTCTAATCTAAAAGACGTTTATGTAACGGTTGGAGACAAGGTAACCACCAAACAAAACATTGGCTCTGTTTTGTTTGATGACGATGATTCAAAAACGGTTATGCACTTTGAAGTATGGAAAGGACAAACGAAATTAAACCCCGAAGATTGGCTGTATAAGAATAACTAGTCAAACAAATAATTTTAGTATCTTTGCCCTGTATTTAAAAACCACACACAATGTTAAATAATATAATGCTTGGTATTTTTGGTCTTGGTGGAACAGAAATGATTATTGTTTTGGTAATTGTTTTGTTGCTTTTTGGTGGCAAAAAAATCCCAGAACTAATGAGGGGGCTTGGGAAGGGCGTGAAAGAGTTTAAAGATGCCTCTAAAGGAGAAGACGGAAGCGCTCCTCCTGCTGATAAAAAAGATTAGTTTTTTATTTTAACAACCCCAACTCCTCTTCCTAACAGAAGAGGATCTTGTATTTATAATATTCCTGATTTGTGAAGAATTACACTTCTTTTTCCGAAATTAAATCCGATTTAGAAACTGGTGCAACGTCTTGTGTTAGCCTTGTTAATTCTTACATTGCAACAATTGAGTCTAAAAAAAATCTAAATGTTTTTTTGGAAGTGTTTAATGTTTCTGCATTAGAAAAAGCAAAACTTGTTGACGAAAAAATAAAAACCAAAACTGCGGGAAGACTTGCAGGAATGGTGATTGCTCTGAAAGACAATTTATGTTATAAAGGGCATAAAGTTTCTGCTTCTTCAAAAATTTTAGAAGGATTTGAATCACTGTACAACGCAACCGTTGTTGAACGATTACTTGCTGAAGATGCTATTATTGTTGGCCGCTGCAACTGTGACGAATTTGCAATGGGAAGCTCAAACGAAAATTCTGCTTTCGGAAATGTATTAAATCCATTAAACTCAAAATATGTTCCCGGTGGCTCTTCCGGTGGCTCTGCTGCTGCTGTTACAGCGGGAATGTGCATTGCTGCTTTGGGAACAGATACGGGCGGCTCTATTCGTCAGCCAGCTTCTTTTTGTGGTGTTGTGGGCTACAAGCCCAGTTATGGTCGCGTTTCCCGTTACGGAGCGATTGCCTATGCTTCTTCTTTTGATCAAATTGGACCTATTACAAAAACTGTTGAAGATGCCGCATTGATAATGGAAATAATTGCAGGAAAAGATGAGTATGATAGCACCTCCTCTTCAAAACCTGTTCCT
>JAYVZC010000183.1:0-4292 GCA_043783695.1 Bacteroidota bacterium | reverse complement strand
TCGCTACCTTTAACAGTACCAGGGAATATCGCTGCAAAATTACGTACTCCTATTCCTATCAAATTTTTATTAAAGGTTGTACCCGTAATCGTGTATTTCCCTCCATTTTCAGATAGGACAGCATTCATTGCATCTTCAATTAATACTTTTGGCGGACCTCCATGTAGTAATATTCCCGTTGGTCCTGTAATAATTAATGTTGAAGAAGGGTCGCTTACATAAATTCCTGACCACATATCACCGCAGGCATAAAGATGAGAGCCTCTTATGCGAGTATTATTAATAGTTAACGTAGCACTTGGTTGTAAAATAATTTTCACATCAACTCCCATGTGCATATCACAACCACTGAAGGTTACATTTCCATTAATCGTAATATTTCCATTTACAATAAAGTTTTTATTTGTATAGATTGCCGGACCTGTAATTGTCATTCCACTTGCAGGTATTGTGATTGGCAAACCAATCCCTCCAATTGCAAAATCACAACAATTAGAACTAGGGTCAACAGTAACCGTTGCTGTTGCAACATTAGAGCAACCACCCAATGTATATGTAACAGTATAGGTTGTTGTTACAGTTGGATTTGCTGTTGTACTTGAACAGGTGGAGCAAGCTAATCCTGTTGTAGGTGACCATAAAAAAGTTCCCCCTGATGGTGATACTGTTGCTGTTAATGTTGCTGTCTGACCAAAACAAATTGTCGGAGAATTTACGCTAACAGTTGCTGAATTGACTGTGACTGTTGCAACCGCAGTGTTTGTGCACCCTGTTGCAGTAAAAGTGCCAGTAACAGTATATGATGTAGTTACAGAAGGAGTGACTGTGATTGGATTTGTGATTGCTCCGGTACTCCATGAATAAGTTGTTCCAACAACAGTAGAGGCTGCAGTTAAAGTTGCAGTTGCTCCACTACAAATTGTAGGAGAATTTACTGTTATTATCGGTAAAGGATTAACCGTTATTGTTACAGCATCTGTAACACTGCAACGCCCACCGATTGTACTAACGGTAACGGTATAAGTTGTAGTAGAAGAAGGCAAAACAACAGGGTTTGCTGTAGTGCCTCCTGAAATTATTCCAGTACTCGGACTCCAACTATATACTAATCCGGCACTTGCACAAGATGTTAATGTAGCGCTCAATGTTGTTGGTGTACAATTTATTGTTACATCGGGTCCGGCATTAACAGAAAACAAACCCAATGATAGATTATCAATATAATAATAGACACCTGGAAATGTTGGAGATGTGCATGCAGGGGAACCAATCATAGTTGTTGATGCATCATTTCTAAAATTGCCTATGTATACAAATACTTCTCCTCCTGTAGCTTGAAATGTACCACTAATAGTAGTCCATGCTGTGCAGCTTGTTATTAGTCCCGTGGTGTTTTCGACCTGTGGAATTAATGGTAGTGGGGCCGCTCCACCTGTTGAAATTGAGATAGTGCTGAAAGCGGCACCTAATTCGGCTATAGCCTCAGAGGATTTGTCTGATCGATTAACCTGCATTTCAAAATAGTAACATGTGCCATTAATTAGCGGAGTTATTAAATTACCTTTTAAGTATTCTCGATAATTACTCAAACCAATAGCACGGGGTATAATCCCTGCATAACCATTTGCAGGTGCGCCAATAGCAGCCTGAAAACCGCTATAGTTATTTGGAATACCTGCCCAACCAGAAGTGTTACAAGTATTATACAAATCGGGAGTTGAGAATGATCTAGGATTCGACCAAGATGCAGAGTATCCTAATGTAATACCATTCAAACCAATGATATTACCACAAAATGAGGGTGCTCCTGATGGTGTAGATGGTGTAACTAGCTGTTCAAAACTTGGGTTACATATAAGATTGCAAGGCGGAGATGTTGAACAAGCAGGCAACAACATTAAACTAGAAACAGTTGAAAGAAAATTCTTTGAATAAAACATATTGTCACCAGGCATGTCAATTGTTCTTGATATTACTATATCCTGTAAACACAGCAAGGTCGCAAATCCTGAATTAACATTATCAATAGAAGTTCTTTGTCCAGCCATTACAATACCTGAAAGACTAACACCTTTTTGAATTACTGCACTTTTAGTAATATTCCAAAAAATATTCTCAGCACGAACATCGCCTCTAAAAACTCCTGAAGATGTCAATACAATCAAAGAATCTGTAATATTAAATATATAAACAGCATTTGTATCTCCTGTTAATGTAAGCATACCATCTAGTGTGGCGGTACTATTAATTTTATAAACACCTGCTGCTAAAGATTGTCCACCAAGTAATCCGCTAATGGTTGTTCCGCTTTGAGAAGAACAATAAGACATAGCAGTATACAAATCTGTGAGTGCAGTTGAAACAGTTGAAGTTCCCGTATAAATTGCACCTCCGGCTATTTTATTACTAACGGATGACGTTGCCCCAGCGTTACCGAATATAAGAATAGTGTCAGATGAAACAATACTGTCACCTGACAACAAAGCAAATGATCGTGCTGTTTCCAATGGTACTATTTGAGAAAACATATTACTACATAATAAAAAAAGGATTGCAATTGCAATATTTTTCTTTGCAGACATTGAGACGATTTTTTTCATTTGATTGGAGTTGGAGGTTGGTTCTAAAAATTCATTTTTAGAGATTTGAATAAAAAACGCAGAACCTGTTAAACGATTTTTTGTAATCTGCATTTCAAAGATACAATATTTTTTTCTTACAACAGCACTATCTATCTATCTATCTATCTATCTATCTATCTATCTATCAGCTTATTAAATTACTAATCTTATAGTTTGTTCGTACCTAAATAAATCTTCTAATGCTTGAGTCTTTTATTGATGCGTCAGTAACAATAATCAACCTTACCTTCATCAAACAAAAAAATGCTCTCCGATATAACCCGGAGAGCATTTTTATAAAATTTAATTGCAAATATTACTTCACAATTAACATTCTCTTAGTTTCAGAATAAACAATTTTACCTGCCTGTCCGTTAGGCAGGTTTGATTGCTTCACAATCATTTTATAAAAATAACTTCCGTTAGAAAAAGTGTTCATTCCATTTACTTCTACGGTATGTTTACCCGCTTGCACCTCAGCATTTAAAATTGTTTTAATTTTTCTTCCTGTTATATCAAACAATTCGATAGATACATTTGATGCATCAGAAACGGAATAATCAATTTGAGTAGTTCCTGTTGTAGGGTTTGGATAATTTTGTCCTACAGTATTTTCAAAAATTTCGTTTGTGCCAACTCCCATACCAGTTGGGCAAATACGCATGATATAACCGGCAGTAGTATATCCACCTCTTAAAACATAAATACAACCTTCTGAACCTTGTTTCATGGCTAATAACCCGCCACCTGTTCCCGCTGGAGCATTGTCAAACCAAGTAGTTTTGCTTGTTACAATATCGTATGCAGGAGGATTTCCCAAAGTACAATCATAAACTCTTCCATAATCATTATCCGAAATCAACATGTGATTATTAAATTCTGGCATTACTGTTCCAGAATAATATAAACATCCTGTAACAGCAGGCAATGGAGCACCCCAAGTAGTTATAGGAGCAACTACTCCCGGAGTAACGCATGGTGATGTGGTTGAACTATTTAAAAAGTTTCCTTCGCAAGTATTCCAACCATAATTTCCACCTTTGTGAATCACATTAAATTCATCCCAAGCATTTAATCCATTTTCTGTGGAATACATCGTATCGGTAACCGGACTAAAACACATTCCAAACATATTTCTATTTCCATAAGTCCAAATACGATCATCATTTCCTGTTGCAGGATTTCCATCATCATAAAAAGGATTGTCGATAGGAATTGTTCCATTAGTATTAATACGAAGAATTTTACCGTAAGGCTTATTTAATTTATCGGCATAATTTAATGCAGCACCTGCACCACTTTGATTGTATGCTAAATCGCCTAATTGAATGTATAATTTATCGGGTTGAGAAGGCCTAAAACGAATAATTCCTCCAAAGTGATTTCCGGCATAAGTACTTGCCGATGTTGCATATTGAATGTTTAGAATAATTGTAGGATTTGTTCCTACATTTCCTACAGTTGTAAAACGCACCACTCTAATTTGCAATTTTGTTTGTGCAGGGTTACGATAATCGTAATATGCATAAATATAATTGTTGGTAGCAAAGTTGGGGTCAACAGCAATCCCTAATAATCCACGTTCGAAATCAGAATCAACCGAATCGGTTAAATCGTAGTATGTTCCTAATAACACTCCGGCAGCACTGTACATTTTTATAAAAGCATTTG
>JAYVZC010000182.1:0-4296 GCA_043783695.1 Bacteroidota bacterium | reverse complement strand
ATGGAAAATATAGCGACCAAGCAGAAAAACTTCAATTTGATTATAAAATAAAAACAGATGTTGATTCTATAAATAATGATTCCTTAAAATTAATGGGAATTACGGAAGGCGATCACATGCAAAACAAAGGAGAATTTTGGTTCACATTAAATATTGATAATGTGGAAAAAATGAAAAAATTCCCTCACGTTACTTCTGTTGAACCACTAATAGATCGTAAAGGCGCTTACAACGATTATATGTTTCCGGAAAACGAACATTTTTTATGGAACGTAGATTTTTTCGGACCCATTTATATTCCAAAAGAAGGAGATTCAGTTAAACTGACAAAAGACTCACTTCCTCTTTACGAAAGAATTATACGAGTTTATGAAAACAATGAACTAAGAGTAAGCAACGACTCTATTTTCATCAACAATGTTTATTCTACTTCTTACAAATTTAAAATGAATTACTTTTTTATGATGGGAGACAATCGCCATAACTCTGCTGATTCACGCTTTTGGGGCTTTGTTCCAGAAGATCACATTGTAGGAAAAACAGTTTTAATTTTAATGTCTATCGATAAATCGGATGGCGGAAATAGTATTCGTGGTGATCGATGGTTTAAGTCGGTTCATTAGTTCACTGGTTCATTAGTTCACTAGTATGCTGTGTTTGATAAGCTTAATGTTAGTGTAAAATAAAAGTGTTGTGTAAGAATTTAGATGTTCATTTAGTATGTTTAAAAACATTAAAAAAACGTTACTCCTTAATAAAAAAGTAATGAAAAAATATTGAGATAAAACAAACACACAGTACGGGCAACCCTACCAATGAACTAATGAACCAATGAACCAGTTAACAATTTTACCTTCTTCTTATTTAGCCCCAATTCAATATTATTCCAAGCTGAAAACTTATTCAGAGTGCATCATTGAACATCATGAGCATTTTCCAAAACAAACTTATAGAAGTCGCTGTGATGTTTATTCTCCAAACGGTCCATTGAAATTAAGTATTCCTTTAGTAAAGCGAAATCATCGTCAGGAGACAAAAGAAATAAAGATATCTTACGAATACAATTGGCAAAAATTGCATTGGCGAAGTTTAGAATCGTGTTACAGACGTTCTCCTTTTTTTGAATATTATGAAGATGATCTTCTGCCTTTTTACTCTGATAAAAAATTCGATTTTCTGATCGACTTGAATGAAGCGATGCAACAGGAAATCTTAAAGTTGTTAAAATTAAAACCAAATTATTCATTCAGCACAGAATATCATAAAACATATTCAGATGCCGATGATCTCAGAGATCTTATCTCTCCAAAAGAAAATTTTACGTCTGATACTCAATTTTCAGTCAAGCCATACATGCAGGTATTTGAAACCCGTCATGGATTCCTTCCCAATCTGAGCATTGTAGACTTATTGTTTAACCAAGGTTCTAAGTCCCTGGAAACTATCTGATTTTTCCTTAAAAAGCTGCCATTTTTTGAACCAAAAACAGGGTTTTGTTGTTATATTTGACACACAGTTTAATTTAGAAAGTTCAATGTTTGAAAGTTATTCTTGACTTTTAAAACTTTGAACTTTGAACTAAAAAACTTTGAACTAAATTATTATGGATATAGAATTCAACAAAAACGAAGATGTAATGAAACAGCTTATTTCAGGAATGGAACGTAGGTTGGAAAAAATTTATCTAGGAGGAGGGAAAAGCAGAATTGATAAGTTACATGAACAAGGCAAAATGACTGCCCGTGAGCGTATTGATTATCTTATCGATAAAGACTCAAAAACATTGGAGCTTGCGGCTTTTGCAGGGGAAGACATGTACAAAGAGTATGGTGGTTGTCCTGCTGGCGGAGTTGTAATTGTCATTGGTTATGTTAGTGGTCGCCAATGTATTATTGTTGCTAATGATGCGACAGTAAAAGCAGGTGCTTGGTTTCCTATCACAGGAAAAAAGAATTTGCGTGCTCAGGAAATAGCGATGGAAAATCGTTTACCAATTATTTATTTAGTTGATAGTGCTGGTGTATTTTTACCAATGCAAGATGAAATATTTCCAGACAAAGAACATTTCGGCAGAATTTTTCGCAACAATGCAGTAATGAGTAGTATGGGAATTTTACAAATATCTGCCGTAATGGGAAGCTGTGTGGCAGGCGGAGCTTATCTTCCAATCATGAGTGATGAAGCTATGATTGTGGATGGCACAGGAAGTATTTTCTTAGCAGGATCTTATTTAGTAAAAGCTGCAATCGGAGAAAACATTGATAACGAAACATTGGGTGGAGCAACTACACATTGTGAAATATCAGGTGTTACCGATTACAAATGCAAAGACGATAAAGATGCATTAGACCGCATTAAAAATATTATGAGTAAAGTCGGTCATTTTGATAAAGCAGGATTTAATTATTCAGAACCAAAAGCTCCAAAGAAAGATCCAAAAGATATTTTGGGAATTATTCCAGATGCTCGCGATAAACAATACGACATGCAAGAAGTAATTGATCGTTTGATTGATGATTCTGATTTTGAACCATACAAGGAAGATTACGGACAAAGCATCATTTGTGGATTAGCACGAATTGAAGGATGGGCTGTTGGAATTGTTGCCAATCAACGTAAAGTAGTGAAAAGCAAAAAAGGTGAAATGCAATTTGGTGGTGTAATTTATAGCGACAGTGCTGATAAAACAGCTCGCTTCATTATGAATTGTAACCAGAAAAAAATTCCATTGGTCTTTTTACAAGATGCAACAGGATTCATGGTAGGTTCTCGTTCAGAACATGGTGGAATTATTAAAGACGGAGCAAAACTAGTGAATGCAATGGCCAATTCGGTAGTACCAAAATTTACTATCATAATTGGAAATAGTTACGGAGCGGCAAACTACGCTATGTGCGGAAAAGCTTATGATCCAAGATTAATTGTAGGATGGCCAACAGCACAAGTCGCTGTAATGGGCGGTGCTCAAGCGGCAAAAGTATTGGTACAAATTGAAGTAGCTTCTTTAAAAGCAAAAGGTGAAGTAATTACTCCTGAAAAAGAAGCAGAATTATATAACAAAACAAAAGATAAATACGACCAACAAACTACTCCGTATTATGCAGCTTCTAGAATATGGTTAGATGCAATCATAAACCCGTTGGATACTCGTAAATGGATTTCGATGGGAATAGAAATGGCTAACAATGCTCCTATTACAAAACCTTATAATGTTGGTGTAATACAAACTTAGATGAACAGCTATTCAACTTTATCAGAAGCAGTAAACGATCTTCAAAGAAGAGGATTTACAACCGATTTCAAACTTTGTGAGGATGGACTGGAATGTCCAATGCTAGAACTAAAGCTTCATCCTGATCATTTTGAAATTGTGGAAGTACATCGTTTTGATGGAATGACAGACCCTGCAGACGAGTCCATTGTTTATGCAATTGAGTCGAAAGACCATAAAATCAAAGGAATGCTGATTAATGGATACGGAATTTACACCGAAAGCTTATCTGATCAAATGCTAAAAAAATTAAAAGAACATCATACGTAATTTTAAAAAAACACGTACTTTTGTTTAAGTAAAAAAATCTATGAAAAAAATATTTACACCTCGTTTCGCATTTATTACTGTAATGATTTTATTTGCTGCTTTTAGCAGAATCATTCCTCATATGCAAAACTTTTCTCCGTTAGGAGCAATTGGTTTATTTGGTGCTGCTTATTTCAGCAAAAAATGGCAAGCCTTTATTATTCCTATTACAGCAACATTCTTGAGTGACTTATTCATCAACAATGTTATTTATGGGCAATACAACCCAAGCTTTGTGTGGTTTTACGAAGGTTTTTACTGGCAATACGGAAGTTATTTATTGATAACCTTTGCTGCCATATTTATTTTTAGTAAAGTAAACACAACAAGAATGGTCATTGGGGCTTTAAGCTCAACGGCTATCTTCTTTTTAATATCTAACGCTGGATGTTGGATAGCAAATCCTGCATACCAACAAAATATAGGCGGATTAATGGTTTGTTATGCCAATGGTATTCCATTTTTAAAAGGAACATTGTTGGGCGACTTATTTTACTCTGGAGTTCTATTTGGTTCATTTGTTCTTGTTCAACGTAGAATACCCGCTTTGGTAAAGGCTTAAGAGAGTAAAAACGTATTCGAAAAAATGGCGGAACTCTTGGTTCCGCCATTTTTTTTGCTTTTTTTAACAATCTTTAAAGTATTCACATCTTTCGTTCGTCTTTATAATCAAACATGGCTGAACAAACGCTAAATAGTACCGAAAGTCTAACAAA
>JAYVZC010000181.1:0-4309 GCA_043783695.1 Bacteroidota bacterium | reverse complement strand
ATCATTTCGTGAGCACATCTTCCGTTTTTACCACTGTATAAAGTTGGGTAATGGTCTTTTAATGATTCTTTAATATAATTTGCATTTAAAATTGCCATTCGTGTTGCTTCTGTAACACCTTCTCCGCCCAGCATTTTAATGTATCCATAAGAAATCAATAAAATTAAGGAGCTACCAAACGGAGCTGCCGATACTGCTGAAATTCCTTTTTCACCACCTGTTTTTATTAACACGTGAGATGGTAAGAACGGAACTAATTGTTTTGCAACACCAATTGGCCCCATTCCCGGACCGCCACCACCGTGTGGAATTGCAAAAGTTTTGTGTAAATTCAAATGACAAACATCCGCACCAATATTTCCGGGAGAAGTTAATCCGACTTGTGCATTCATGTTTGCTCCATCCATATAAACTTGTCCGCCATTTTCATGGATGATGTTAGTGATCTCAATAATACTTTCTTCGTAAACACCATGTGTACTTGGATAAGTCACCATCAAACAAGCTAAATTATTTTTATGCAATGTTGCTTTTTCACGCATATCATTTACATCAATGTTTCCTTTTTCATCACATTTAACCAATACTATTTTCATTCCACACATAGCAGCACTCGCAGGATTTGTTCCGTGAGCAGATGTAGGAATTAAAGCAATGTTACGGTGAGCATCACCGCGCGATTGGTGGTAAGCTTGAATCACTAACAAGCCCGCATATTCGCCTTGAGCACCCGAATTCGGCTGAAAACTCATTTTTGCAAAACCCGTAATTTCACTTAAGGAGCGATCCAATTCGTTAATCATTTCAATGTATCCTGCCGCTTGTTCAACAGGAACAAAAGGATGAATGTGTGCAAACTCCGGCCATGTGATTGGCATTAATTCCGATGCTGCATTTAATTTCATAGTACAAGAACCCAATGAAATCATAGAGTGTGTTAACGACAAATCTTTATTCTCCAAACGTTTGATGTAACGCATCATTTCTGATTCGGAGTGATAAGAATTAAAAACGGGATGTGAGAGAATGGAAGATGAACGATGTTTGATGGAAGATGTTTGAGAAAAAATATTCTGTTGTGTTACTTTGGAACCAGCTTTATTTGCTGCTTTTGCGAAGATATCAATAATGGCATTTAAATCATCTGCATCTGTTGTTTGATCTACTGCAATTGCAATTCCATTATCCGAAAAGCGGAAATTAATGGATGCTGCTTCGGCCAATTGTTTGATTTTAGCATTATCAGTTCCTGTAATTTTTATAGTGTCAAAAAACTGTTCACATTCAATAGCATAACCTAATTTTTTCAATTCAGAAACCAATATTACCGCTGACAAATGCACTTGTTGAGCAATGCCTTTAATTCCATCCGGGCCGTGATAAACCGCATACATACTAGCCATAATAGCCAACAATGCTTGAGCAGTACAAATATTAGATGTAGCTTTATCTCTACGAATATGTTGTTCACGAGTTTGCAAAGCCATACGCAAAGCAGGATTGCCTTGTGCATCCACCGAAACACCAATGATGCGACCGGGGATAATTCTTTTGTATTCTTCGCGGCAAGCAAAAAATGCTGCATGAGGACCGCCATAACCCATTGGTACACCAAAGCGTTGAGAGTTCCCAACAACCACATCAGCACCCCATTCGCCCGGAGGTGTTAATAAAACCAAACTTAAAATATCAGCTGCAACTGCAACTGAAATTCCATTTGCTTTTGCATTTTTTACAAAATCAGCATAGTCATTTACTTTTCCATCAATGGTTGGATATTGAAGAATTGTGCCATATACAGAGGCATCTAATTTTGCCGTTTTCCAATCTCCAATAACCAATGCGATTCCCATTGGAGCCGAACGTGTTTTTAATAAATCAATGGTTTGAGGATAACATTCATTGGAAACAAAAAATTTATTCGCTCCGTTTTTTACTTGCTCACGATTACGATTATTGAACAACATTGCCATCGCTTCAGCAGCAGCAGTAGACTCATCCAACAATGATGCATTTGCAATTTCCATTCCTGTTAAATCCATAATCATGGTTTGAAAATTCAAAAGGGCTTCTAATCTTCCTTGTGAAATTTCAGCTTGGTAAGGCGTGTAAGCGGTGTACCAACCTGGATTTTCTAAAACGTTACGTTGAACAACAGGTGGAATAATGGTATTGCTATATCCTAAACCAATATAGGTTTTAAAAACTTTATTTTTTGATGCGATTACTCGCAAATGTTTATGGTAATTGTATTCCGTCATTCCTGCAGAAAGATTCAATGGCTTTTTCAAGCGGATGGCGGAAGGAATTGTTTGATCAATTAATTCATCCACGCTTTTCGCTCCAATTTTGGAAAGCATTAATTTTACATCGTTTTGGCGAGGTCCGTTATGTCGGTCTACAAATTTGTCGGTTACAATCATTATTTCATTTTTTTAGAGGAATGCAAATATAATTAGAAAAGAGATTTTATCATACGATAATTATCAACAAAATTCGACCTTTGAGCAATTTTAAAATGCATGTATGTTTTAGAATAGTTATCTTTGGAAAAAATATTACTCTTTAATTATGCTTAAAACATTTTCGATTGTTATATCGCTAGTACTAATTCTACTAGTAAAAAGCGGATTCACTCAAACCGGGAAAGATACGATATTGATGCAGAATGGTGGTATTATGATTGGAGCCGTGATAGACACACTAAATGGTTTAACCAGTGTTAAAAATCCGAAAGACAGTACAAAAAATATCATTATCGAAAACGATAGAATTTTTTCAATTACAAATTCAAGTGGAGAAAGCATTATGTATGTTTATGATACCATTCTTGGAAACGAATTCACCATTGACGAGATGCGTTATTTTATAAGAGGCGAGCAAGATGCAGAAAAAGGATTTAAAGCCAGAGGTGCTTTTTGGGGAAACATGTTATTAGGAGCAGCGGGTGGAGTTACAGGTAGTTTTTTATGTCCTATCCCCGTATTTGCTTTTACAGCGGCTTCTGGATTACCAAGAGTGAAAGTAAAAAGCAGCACGGTTTCAAATATCGACTATATAAAACACGATACATATATTATGGGTTACGAACGTGTTGCTCGTAAAAAAAGAAAAATTAGTTCTCTTGCCGGTGGAGCAATTGGAATTGGAGCCGGATTGGGAACATTTTTTATTTTAAGAGCCAATAACAGCGAAATTAAATTTAGATAAAGAGTTTAAAAATTCAAATTGATTTTTCTCAAACGATTATTTGACTTTATTCTTTTCGGCAACATCTATGTTGCAATTGGTGCTGTTTCCTTAATACAAAGCACTATCATTCAACTCGAAATATCTAATCATTTGATATTTTATTCGACACTTTCTTTTTTTGCAACACTTTTTATTTACAATCTTCAACGTATATTTTATTCTCCACAAAAAGATAATAGTTTGCTTTCGGTGAGAAGAAAATGGATTTTTGAAAATCAATTCTCTATCAAAATATTATGCCTAATTGGATTTTTAGGGGTTGCCATTACTTTTTTCTTTAACGATTATAAAATCATTTTTTATCTTTCACCATTATTGATTTTATCCATTGCTTATTTTTTGCCCTTTATAAAACTCCGACAAAATCCATGGTTTAAATTATTTACCCTTGCAATTGTATGGACAACTGTAACAGCAATTATACCAACGCTTTTAAACAATGTAAATCTTTTTTCTTCAAGTAGCATTCTTCATTTTTTTGTCCGATTTATTTTCATGATTGGAATTTGCATTCCTTTTGATATTAGAGATATTGAAATCGATAAGGCGGAAAATATTTTTACACTCTCTCAAAAATTAGGCGAAAATAAAACACGATGGATTGCATTCGGATTTATGCTACTCTACATTCTTTTAATTGTAGCAGAATTTTCACAAAAAATGTTTTCGATGAAAATTTTTACTGCCTTGATGATAACGGCAATTATAAATGCAATTATAGTTTTAATGAGTTCTTCGAAACGGAGCGAATATTTTTACACGGCATGGTTGGACGGAACAATGATTTTGCAGGGAGTTGTGTTGATAGTAGTATATTATTTATGACTACTTCATCGCAATTTCCAAGGCCTCACCAAAAGCTTTTGCTGTATTGATCAAATCATCCTCTGAATGTGCTTCACATACAAATCCAACTTCATATCCTGAAGGGCCAAGATAAATTCCTCGTTCTAATAATTCTTTATGCAAGATTCTAAAATATTTCATAGAATCACCATCAATTTCTTCTGCTGAACGAATATTTTCTTGATTTGTAAATGCAACCCAAAAAATCGAC